>DATKNM010000144.1:0-3144 GCA_035541335.1 Binatia bacterium | reverse complement strand
CAGGCGCGACGACGACGAGCAGACCTGCCCGCTGTTGCCGAAGGCGCCGTCCACCGCATCGAAGGCCGCGCGGTCGAGATCGGCATCGGCGAAGACGATCATCGGATTCTTGCCGCCGAGCTCCAGCACGACCGGCTTGATGCCCTGGGCCGCACCCAGATAGACCTTGCGCCCGGTCTCGACCGAGCCGGTGAAGGTGATGCCGCGGACCAGCGGATGCGAGACCAGGGCGGCGCCCGCCTCCTCGCCGAAGCCGGTCACGACGTTGACGACACCTTCCGGAAAGCCGACATCGCGGCAGATCGCGGCGAAGAGCAGCGCGGTCAGCGGCGACTGCTCCGCCGGCTTGATCACGACGGTGCAGCCGGCCGCGAGCGCCGGGGCGACCGAGCGCGCCACCATGCCCAAGGGATAGTTCCAGGGCACGATATGCGCGGTGACGCCCAGCGGCTCCAGCAGCGTGAAGTCGATGAATTCGGGACCGAGCGGGATGGTGGCGCCTTCCATCTTGTCGGCGGCGCCGGCATTGTAGCGGATGGTGGCGCAGACCCCGCCGACATCGCCCTTCGATTCCTTCAGCGGCTTGCCGACATCGAGAGTCTCGAGCCGGGCGATCTCGTCCTTCCGCGCCTCGAGGGCGTCGGCGAGCTTGAACAGGAGCTGGCCGCGCGCGGCCGGCGTCAGCTTGCGCCACGGCCCGTGCCGTGCGGCTTCGGCGGCCCGGACCGCGCGATCGACATCGGCGGCGTCGCCGCGCGCGACCTCGGCCAGCACCGTCTCCGTGCTGGGGTCGACGGTGTCGAACCAGGCGCCGGACCCGGCCGGTTCGAAGGCGTTGTTGATGAACAGCCTCTGCCGCTCCATCCTGCTCACTGCTTGATGCTTCCGGTTGCGATGCCCTGGATGAAATAGCGCTGCAGCACGAAGAACAGGATCAGGCTCGGCAGGCTGAGGATCGTCACCCCCGCCATTGCGACGCTGTAGCCCTCGAGCTGGGTATGGGTGCCGACCACCGGCGTGAAGGCGGCGATGCCGACCGGCAGGGTCTTCATGTCCTCGTCGAAGGTAACGAGCAGCGGCCAGAGGAAGTTGTTCCAGTTGAGGGTGAACAGGATGACCGAGGCGGCGATCAGCGGCGCACGCGCCAGCGGCAGCGCAATCAGCCAGAACAGGCGGAAGTGGCCGGCGCCGTCCATGCGCGCGGCTTCCTCGAGCTCGTTCGGGAAGGAGAGGAAGAACTGCCGGAAGATATAGACGCTGAACACATTGCCGATGGTCGGCAGGATCAGTGCCTGATAGGAGCTCGCCCAGCCGATCTTGATGAAGCCGAGCAGCATCGGCACCACCGAGACCTCGGTCGGGATCATCAACGAGGCGAGGAAGATGCCGAAGATCAGCCGGTTGCCGGGAAAGCGCATCCGCGCCAGCGCATAGCCGGCCATGGCGCCCGCGAGCACGCAGAGGATGGTCGAGACGCTTGCCTGGATCACGCTGTTCAGGCCCCAGCGGACGACATTGTACTGGAAGACCTTGACGTAGTTGTCGATCGTGACGCGGTGCGGGAACCATTCGATGTCCGCGGTCAGCACGTCCTCGGGATACTTGAAGGAGGTGGAGACCATCCAGACGAAGGGCATCGCCCAGAGGACGGCAACGCCCATGCCGAGCAGCCAGATCGGCACATCGACCAGGCTGAGGCGGCGTTCCTCGAGCCAGGCGCGGCCGCGATCGATGAGCGCGGTGGTCGTCATGCGCGCTCCCGGATCACGAAGCGTTGCACGGCGGTCACCACCAGGATCAGCGCGAAGAGCAGCAGACCGATCGCCGAGGAATAGCCGAACAGGCTACGGACGATCGCGGTGTTGTAGATGTAGTAGATCGGCGAGGAGGACGAGCCCGCCGGCCCGCCATTGGTCATGACATAGACCTGGCTGAAGATTCTGAGCGTCGAGATCAGCTGCAGGGTCACGACCATGCTGAGCACCGGCCGGAGATGCGGCAGGATCACGTGCCAGAGCCGCTGGAACCGGTTGGCGCCGTCGACCGTCGCCGCCTCGGTGATCTCGCGCGGGATATCCTGCAACGCCGCCAGGAACAGCACGAAGGCGAGGCCGAGGTCCCACCAGACTGAGGCCATGCTGACCCCGATCAGGGCGAAGCGGGTCGAGGTGAGCCAGGGCACGGCATCGATGCCGAGGAGGCCGAGATAGTGGTTGAGCAGGCCGTACTGCGTGTCGAGCAGCCAGACCCAGACCAGGCCGATGACCGTCGCCGAGACGACGTTGGGCGCGAAGAACAGGGTGCGCGCCAGCGAGGACAGCGGATAGCGCTGGTTCACGAACAAGGCGAATAGCAGCGCGATCACGGTCACTGAGGGCACGACGATCACGCCGTAGAGCATCACGTTCTTGAACGCGACCCAGACCCAGTGATCGGCGAAGGCATGGGTGAAGTTGTCGAAGCCGATCCATTTCGGCTTGCCGATGATGCCCCAGCGGGTGAATGCGACGTAGCCGCCGAACAGGACCGGCATGATGTTGAACAGGAAGAACGGCAGGGCGAAGAAACCGACGAAGAGGTAGCCGATCCAGTCGATCGGCCGCACCTCGCCATCCGAGCGCGGCAGGACGCCGGCGGCGGTGGTCTCTGCGGTGAGACGAATGTCGGTCATACGCGTCGGTCAAATAATGAGGGCCGGAGGCGCACCCGGTCGGGCACGCCTCCGGAACGGGATCAGCCCTCGTCGAGATCAGACTGCCACTGCTGCTGGATCGTCGCCATCGCGTCGTCGATCTTAGTCTGGCCCGCCCACACGCCTTCCAGCGTCTTCGCAAGGAAGTTGCCGCCGGAATAGATCGTGAAGTTCGGGCCGTTGGGCACCGGAATCTCGCCCTGGTTGGCGAACGCCATGCCTTCGACGAAGGCGCCGCGGACATCCCAGGGATGACCGGCGGACTTGTAGTCCGGGCGATTGAGGATCGACTTGCGGGGCGAGGCGCCGCGGCCGACGGTGGTCCACATGAAGCTGTTGTCCGACAGCCACTTCACCGCCTGCATCGTCGTCTCGTAGCGGCTGGTGTCGGACTGGGTGTAGAGCTCCATCCCGCCCATCTCGAAATAGGTGACCTGCTTGTCGCCGATCTT
>DATKNM010000143.1:0-12730 GCA_035541335.1 Binatia bacterium | reverse complement strand
CCGGCCTCGCGCCAGAGCTCCAGCGCCCGGGAATCGCCGCGAAACTCGATGCCGATCTCCGCGAGGATGACATCGATCGCCGCCTCGATGCGGACGAGCCCTTCCTCGCCGAGCAAGTCATAGGTCGGGATCTGCCGCCGGACGCCGGCGATGATCGGCATCGGCCGCGCACCGCCGCGCTGGGCCTGCCGCGACTGCCGCCCGCCGCGACTGCGCGCCGGTGCGGCGGGATGAAGGGCATCGGTCTCGGCCATGGCAAGCTCCTCAGGACACGCGAAGGCGGGCACGCGAAGGCGGTGCCGGAGTCTAGCCAGCGGCGCGGTTTAAGACCATGGGCGTGGTTCAGCGCCCCAGGGCTTGCTGTAGGTGCGACTTGTAGTCGAGGTCGTGGCGAAAGAGCACGTCCACCAAGGTATCGCGCATGGTGCGGGCCGCCGCCCGATGCTCCGGTTGCGACCCGTCGCAGCCGGCCATGAAGTCGATCAGCACCCCGAACTGCGACTCGATGTTGCGGTGCTGCTTGGCGTGCCGGTCGCGGCGGGGAAACTCGGTCTTCTCGAGCACCGCCTCCTCGGCCCGGAAGTGGGTGCCACAATCCGTCGCCAGTCCCCGGGCGGCAGCCACCACCTCGGGCCAAGGGACGCCGCGGTCCATCAGCCCGGTCAAGGTGTTGCACTGTTCGATCAGGTCCTGGTGCTGGTCGTCGAGGTCCGGAATGCCGGTTTCCAGGACGTCCATCCAGGCGATCCGCCCATTCTGGTCCTCACCCATGACCCCTTATGCCTCAAGAAACGGGCCGACCTTCTGACATGGATCAATTTCCCGCACGACTTTTTGGTGCATAAGATGGAAGATGCGGCATTCCGAATGGCCTCGCGGGGAGTTGACAAGCCGCATGCCGTCGCGCGTTGACGAAGGCCCGACGTCGGGCCATAGGATGGCGCCCCGCAACACTCCACACCGCTCGGAAAGGGAGCCGGGAAAGACCGCCGCGCAATGGCTGCAAACCTTAACGACATCGAAAGTCCGACCCTCAGTCGGTTCTTCCAGTACTATCTCGAGAAGCGCCGCGGCCGGGACTTCCCGGCGCGTGCCGACATCGACCCTTGCGACTTTCCCTACGCGCTCGGCGATATCACGCTGATCGACGTCCGCTATGACCCGCTGAAGTTCTTCTTTCGGCTGGACGGCAGCCGGCATGTGGAGCGCTTCGGCTTCGACATGACGGGCCGGTCGCTGGACGAGTTCCCCTATCCGGAGATGCGGCAGGCGATCTTCGACAGCTACCGGGACGTGATCGACCACCGGGAGCCGCGGCGCTATTTCCGGGATCTCGAATCCTCGGGCCGCTGGTTCCGTTATGAGACCCTGCTGCTGCCGCTTTCGAGCGACGGCACGACCATCGACATGATCATCTCCGCGATCTCGTTCCACGATCTCAAGATCCCGATCGCGGCGGAACGCGTGACCTCCTCGCAATCGAGCTCGGCTCCCGGCACGGCCGGCCGCGCCGGGAGCTAGCCCCTCGGGAAGCTAACTTCGCAGAAAGTTGAGCAGGGTGAAGCGCCGGCCCTTGGTGATTGGCAGCGCTTCGTGCAGCAGCGAGCAGGAAAAGAGGATCGCGGCCCCCGCCGGCGGGTCGTAGCGGTGCGGCCCGTATTCCGGAAACGTCAACCCACCGCCCTCGTACTCCCCGGCATTGAGGTTGAGGGTCATCGCGAAGCGGCGATCCGCGGTCCCCGGCGTCTGGTTGTCGCGATGCCGGCGGAAGAAGTCGCGGCGCTCCGAATCGTAGCAGGTCACCACGAACCGATCGAAACGGAACTTCGAAAAGCCGAACGCCTTGTTGAGCTCCGGCGCGATCCGGCGCCCGATCAAGGCCGCCAGCTCATTGAGCAGCGCCTCGTCCATGATGCGATGGTCGCGGCGCGATTTCATCTCGTGATCAACGCGCCGCGCTTCCTGGCCCTTGACGATCGAGCTGACATGACCCTCCTCGTTGCCGAGCCGCTCCCAGCGATCCATCAGCGCCCGGCAATCCTCCGGCCGCAGAACGTCCGGTACCAGCAGGACCGGGGCAACACCCTTCAGATAGCGCGCCTCCTCCGGCTGCGGCATCGCGCGGGTACGGTCGACCACCCATTGGATCAGCGCCGTCGTGTCCGGGCCGGCCATCGCCCCCGCAATCCGCTGGTTGGTATCCAGCAATACGGCGAAGCCACCGCCGGCTCCGAAGCCCATCATCTGCCGCAGCGTCTTCCGAATCTCGCCGGCGGAATCGCAGAGCAGCGGAAACGCTATCCCAAGCTGCTCCGCGCGCCGGGTCGCCGCATCCGGCAACTCGGGCACCAGAGCGAGCACGTCGAAGCCGAGGCTATCGAGGCCGGCTTGCTGCAAGGACCGCAGGCCGGCATCGTCGCCGTCCGCCATGATCAGCATTGGCAGGCCGCGGGCGCGTTCCATGAAAGAGCGCGCATGCCCCGACTGGTCGGGGAGAATGAAGTTCGGAAACCGGTCGCCGGGCGCGAGGGCGACCGGCGGCAGGAAGCCGTGGGTCGGACGGCGGGTGCCCTGGGCGGTACCGGCGGGGTTGCCGGGGGCGTGGACGGTCGCCTGATCGGTCATGGTCTGGATCTCTCCCCTATGCCCCTCACCGCCGCTCGCTAGCTTCGCAGAAAATTCAGCAGAGTGAAGCGGCGGCCGCGCGACACCGGCAACGCTTCGTGCAACAGCGAGCAGGAGAACAGAATCGCGCCGCCGGTCGGCGGATCATAGCGATCCATGCCGTATTCCGGAAACAGGAGCTCGCCGCCCTCATATTCCCCGGCGTTGAGGTTGAGCGTCAGCGCGAAGCGCCGGTCGGCGGTGCTCGGACTCTGGTTGTCGCGATGCCGGCGGAAATAGTCGCCGCGCTCGGCGTCGTAGCAGGTTACGATGAAGCGGTCGAAGCGGAACTTCTGGAAGCCGAAGGCCTTGTCGAGCTCCGGCGCGATG
The DNA here is from genome assembly GCA_035541335.1 of Binatia bacterium. Lineage (GTDB taxonomy): Bacteria > Pseudomonadota > Alphaproteobacteria > Dongiales > Dongiaceae > Dongia. The sequence goes on along the minus strand of DATKNM010000143.1, from coordinate 9,736 downwards.
CGGCGGCCGATCACGGCGACCAGTTCCTTCAGCACCGAATCGTCGTCAATCGCGTGGTCGCGCCGCGACTTCAGCGCGCGATGCACGCGTCGCGTCTCGACGCCGCCGACGATCGAGTTGACCTCCCCCTCATCGTGCCCGAGCCGCTCCCAGCGGTCGATCAGCGCCCGGCAGTCCGTTGGCGTCAGCACGTCGGGGACGATCAGCACCGGCGCGACGGCGGTCAGGCGCCGACCGGGCGCCGCCGCCGGCCGGCGGCGCGCCCGTTCCAGCGCCCAGGCCACGAGCGTCGCAGGGTCCAGCGAGGACCTGGCCTCGATCACCCGCTGGTTCGCGTCGAGCAGAACCAGGAAGGCGCCGCGTGGGCCGATGTTCAGCATGCGCCGGAGTGCGTCCCGAATCTTGCCTTTGGAATCCCCCAGCAGGGGAAGGCCGACGCCGAGTCCGGTGGCGCGTCGCGCAGCCGCCTCCGGCTCATCGCCGACCAAAGCGAGGCAGTCGATGCCGAGCGCGGCGAAACCCGCCTGCTGCATCGCCTGGAGCGCCCGGTCGTCGCCATCGCCGAGCACCGCCAGCGGATTGCCCTTGGCCCGCTCCAGGAAGGAGCGCGTGGCGCCGCTCTGGTCCGGCAGCAGGAAGTTCGGAAAGCGGTCGCCCGGCGCCAGGTCCGCTGCGGGCAGAAAGCCTTTGAACGGACTTTCATCGCCCCCGACAGCGCCTTCGTTGATTGCGGGTTCGTTCATGGCTCCGATGTTCATAATCCTGCGTTCATCGATCTGACAAATTCTTGGCCGGATTCATGGTGGATTCGCACGTTCGATCGCAACTCTATTCGATGAACCGCGTTGTGGACCACGTTCCGAGACGCCGCGCGGGGTCACTGTGTCGCCCCTGGCCTGCGTCGAACCAGCTTGATCCGAGACCGAGCGTACCGATAGCATGCGCCCGCCCGAAGGGGGACCACCCAAACCGACGGATCGCTGGGAGCAAGGGCGTCGTGACCCACTATCCCGCAAATTTTCGTGAGAAATCAATACAATGAAGATCGCTGTCATCGGGAGCGGCTATGTCGGCCTGGTCTCCGGCGCCTGCTTCTCGGAATTCGGCCATGACGTCGTCTGCATCGACGCCGATGCGGGCAAGATCGAGCGGTTGAAGGCCGGCAAGATCCCGATCTACGAGCCGGGCCTCGACGACCTGGTCGAGCGCAATGCCCGCGCCAAGCGGCTCACCTTCTCCACCGACATCAAGGACGTTGCCGGCGCCCAGGCGGTCTTCATCGCCGTCGGCACGCCGAGCCGCCGCGGCGACGGCCATGCCGACATGACCTATGTTCATGCCGCGGCCGCCCAGATCGCCGCAGAGCTCAAGGACTATGCGGTGGTGGTCACCAAATCGACCGTGCCGGTCGGGACCGGACGCGCCGTCGAGAAGATCATCCGCGAGACCAATCCGAAGGCCGAGTTCGACGTCGCATCCAACCCGGAGTTCCTGCGCGAGGGCTCGGCGATCCAGGATTTCATGAAGCCGGACCGCGTCGTCATCGGCACCGACGGCGAGCGGGCCAAGGACGTCATGCGCCAGATCTATCGGCCGCTGTTCCTGATCGACACGCCGATGCTGTTCACCAAGCTCGAGACGGCGGAGCTCATCAAGTATTCGGCCAACGCCTTCCTGGCGATGAAGATCACCTTTATCAACCAGATCTCCGATCTCTGCGAGCGGGTCGGCGCCGACGTCCACGACGTCGCCCGCGGCATCGGCCTCGACGGCCGCATCGGCGCGAAGTTCCTCCATCCGAGCCCGGGCTTCGGCGGCTCCTGCTTCCCGAAGGACACGCGCGCCCTCATTCAGACCGCGCGCGCCTATCAGTCACCGCTCTCGCTCATCGAGGCGACGCTGGACTTCAACGAGGCCCGCAAGCGCGGGATGGCCGACCGCATCGTCGAGGCGCTCGGCGGCAAGCCCGCGGGCAAGACCGTCGCCGTGCTCGGCCTCACCTTCAAGCCGAACACCGACGACATGCGCGAGGCGGCCAGCGTCACCATCCTGCCCGTGCTGATCGAGAAGGGCGTCAAGATCCGCGCCCACGATCCCGAAGGGATGGCTGAGGCGAAGAAGCAGATGCCCGATCTCGACTATCGCGACGACCCGTACGATGCCATCGATGGCGCCGACGCGCTGGTGATCCTGACCGAGTGGAACAGCTACCGCAGCCTCGACCTCGACCGGGTGAAAGCCACGCTGAAGTCGCCGGTCTTCGTCGACTTGAGGAACATCTACCGGCCGGCAGAGATGGCGGCCGCCGGCTTCAAGTATTCCAGCCTCGGTCGCAGCGCTTGAGCGACGCGGAGCGAAAGCCGGTCCCCGATTCACCGGTCTTGGTCACCGGCGGCGCCGGCTATGTGGGCAGCCATGTCTGCAAGGCCCTGGCCCGCGCCGGCTACCTGCCGGTCACGCTGGACAATCTCGCGACCGGTCACCGCTGGGCGGTGAAATGGGGTCCGCTGGAGATCGGCGACGTCCGCGACGGCGGCTTCGTCGAGGCCGTCATGCTGCGCCATCGGGTTGCGGCGGTGCTGCATTTCGCGGCTTTGTCGCTGGTCGGCGCCTCGGCGCAGCGACCGCTCGACTATTACGACGTCAACGTGAACGGGGCGCTTGCCCTCGCCATGGCGATGCGCAATTGCGGCCTCCGTCGGCTGGTCTTCTCCAGCACCTGCGCCGTCTACGGGATGCCGCAGGCGATGCCCATCACCGAGGATGCGCCCACCCTGCCGGTCAATGTCTATGGCCGGACCAAGCTCGCGGCCGAGAACCTGTTCTCCGACCTTGCCCGGGCCGACGTCCTCGACGTCGCCCTGCTCCGCTACTTCAACGCAGCGGGCGCCGACAGGGACGGCGAGATCGGCGAGGCCCACGACCCGGAGAGCCATCTCATCCCGCTCGCCATCCGGGCTGCGGTCGAGGGCGGCGCCCCCTTGCACCTCTTCGGCACTGACTATCCAACGCCGGACGGGACGTGTCTCCGCGACTACATCCATGTCGAGGACTTGGCGGAAGCGCATCTGAAGGCGCTCGATCTCCTGCAGGAAACGCGCGGCTGCCATGCGTTCAACCTCGGCACCGGCCGCGGCGTCTCGGTGCGCGAGGTGCTGGCCGCGGTCGCGCGCAAGGCCGGCAAGGCGCCGCCGGTGGTCGAGGGACCGCGGCGCGAAGGCGACGCGGCCCAACTCTATGCCTCGCCGGAGAAGGCGAAGCGCGAGCTCGGCTGGACCGCAGGCACGATGGGGATTGACGAGATGGTCGGATCGGCCCTTCACTGGCACCGACAGCACGACCGCGTCTCCCAGTAATCCGGGCTCCTGTCGGCCCTTTTCCCAGGCTCACCGTCCCTACCGCCCATGACCACTGAATGGACGCGCCTCCGCCATGCGGAGCTCGTCGTCATCCTCGCGACGCTCAGCGTGATCGCGCCGCTCGGCATCGACATGTACCTTCCGGCGCTGCCGACCATCGCCCAGGACTTCGGCGTCCCGGATTCCGGCGCGCAGCTGACCCTCTCCACCTATTTTCTCGGCTTCGCGATCGGCCAGGCGTTCTACGGGCCGATCTCCGATCGGTTCGGGCGCAAGGCGCCGCTCTATTTCGGCATGTCGCTTTATGCGCTGGCAGGACTCGGCTGCGCGCTGGCACCCTCGATCGACGTGCTCGCCGGCCTCAGGTTCCTGCAGGCGCTCGGCGGCTGTGCCGGCACGGTGATCGCGCGCGCCATGGTGCGCGACCTCTTCACCGGACCGGACGTGATCCGCGTATTCTCGCGGGTGCTGCTGGTGTTCGGCCTGGGGCCGATCCTGGCGCCGATGGTCGGCGGCTACATCCTGATCTGGGCGAGCTGGCACGCGACCTTCCTGCTTCTCGCAGCAATCAGCGCCCTCACCGTCGTGCTGATCTTCTTCCGCCTGCCGGAGACCCGCGACCCCGCCCATGTCCGGCCGCTGAGCCTGGAATCGGTGATCGGCGGCTATTGGCGCCTGCTGCGGCATCGCCATTTCGTCGGCCACGCCATGACCGGTGGCACCATGATGGCCGGGGTCTTCGCCTATATCGCCGGCTCCTCCTTCGTGGTGATCGTGCTCTACGGCGTGCCGAAGGAGCATTTCGGCTGGGTGTTCGGCAGCAACGCCCTCGGCTTCATCCTCGCGTCGCAGGTGAACGTGGCGTTGCAGCGGAAGCGAAGCCCGGAGCGCGTGCTGTTCGGCGCGCTGGTGTTCCAGCTCGCTGCCGGCGTCTTCCTGGCGCTCGACGGCTGGACCGGCTGGGGCGGACTCTGGGGGATCCTCGTTCCGCTATTCTTCTGGATCGCGACGATGGGGTTCGTGGTGCCGAACACGACAGCGCTCGCCATGGGTCCGTTCGCCGCTAATGCCGGCGCCGCCTCGGCGCTGCTCGGCGTGCTGCAGTTCGTGCTGGCGGCGGTGAGCTCCGGCCTCGTCGCCCTGGTCGATGACGGCACGGCGCGGCCGATGACCGGCCTCATGCTGTTCTTCAGCATCTGTTCGCTCGCCATCAACCGGTTCGTGGTGAAGCGCGAGACGAACGCCTAGCTAGCGCTTCGCCTTGTTATGCCAGGCCCTGAGGCGGCGAGCGGCCGCCGCCATCTCATCGGTGCCGCCGGCGAAGGAGAAGCGCATGAAATGCGCGCCGCGCGCGGGATCGAAGTCGAGGCCCGGCGTCGCGGCGACCCCGGTTTCCGCCAGCATGCGCTTGGAGAAATCGAGGCTGTCGGCGGTGAAGGCGCCGACATCGGCATAGATATAGAAAGCGCCGTCCGGCACGGTCAGCTTGTCGAAGCCGGCCTTCGGCAGTTCCTCCAAGAGCAGCGTACGGTTGGCAGCGTAGCGCCGCACATTGGCGTCGAGCTCGTCCGTCGCATCGAGCGCAGCCAATCCGGCCGCCTGCGAGATTGCGGGCGGCGAGATGAAGAGATTCTGCGCCAGACGCTCCACCGGGCGCACCAGCTCCTCCGGCAGCACCAGCCAGCCGAGGCGCCAGCCGGTCATCGAGAAGTATTTCGAGAAGCTGTTGACGACGATCGCATGCGCGCTGACCGCGGCCGCGGTCGCCGCCGGAACGCCATAGGTGATGCCGTGATAGATCTCATCGGAGATGAGGCGCACGCCGCGCGCGTCGCACCACTCTGCAAGGTCGCGAAGCTCCTCCGGCGAGACCATCGCGCCCACCGGATTGGACGGGCTCGCGAGGATGAGGCCGTCGATCCGGCCCTCGACCTTGTCGAGCAGCGCCGGCGTCGGCTGGAACTTATGGTCGGCATTGGTCTCGACCAGGACCGGCTCGACCCCCAGCACCGAGAGGATGTGGCGATAGCAGGGATAGCCCGGGCTCGCCAACACCACGCGGTCGCCGGGATCGAAGGCGGCGAGGAAGGAGAGCATGAACCCGCCGGACGAGCCGGTGGTGATCGCGATCCGCTCCGGCGCGATCACGGCGCCGTAGACCTCACGGTAATGCCGGACGATCCGAGCACGCAGAGGATCGAGGCCGAGCGCGTCGGTGTAGCCGAGCGTTCCGGATTCCAGCGCCGCGACCGCCGCCTCCCGCGCCCGGCGCGGCGCCGGCGTGCTCGGCTGGCCGACCTCGAGATGGATGACGCCCGGCAGGTTCTCGACAGCGGCGCGGCGCGCGTATTCGCCCGCCGCCCGCATCACATCCATGACGATGAAGGGATCGACAGCGGCGCGACGCGAGACCTTGCCGGCCCGCGGCTGGCCCCCTGTCACTGCTGATTCACCGTCGTCACGAGCCCGTTGCCGCGGAAATCGTTGCGCAGCTGGCAGGTGTCCGGAGAGTCCGGCGTGCTCTCCGAGCAATAGGCCGCATTCACCTTGCCAAGCTTGCCGGAAGGCTGGACCTGGAAGCCGCCGCCCGCGACCGCGCTCTGCCCTTGGGTGCCCTCTTCGAGATAGACCGTGCCGGCGCCGTCGGCGAACAGGCGCGGCGCCTGCATCGCCTGATCGATCGGGATCTCGCGATGACGCACCGCATCGAACAGCATCGCCTTTGCGATGTCGCCGGGCACGCCGCCGCCGGCAGCCGCCAGGAAGTAGAGGCGTCCGCTATCGTTGCTGGCCAGCACCAGCGGCCCGAGGGCGCTGAAGCCGGCGCCATGCTCGGTCGGCGCGGGCGCCAGGATGATGCCGGTGCCGGGCGCAATCCGCGCCGCGCCGAAGGGCGCGTTCATGGTGAACTCGCAGGCAACGCCCTGGCCATCGGCGTCGATGGTCACCACTCCGGTGGCGGCGGGGTTCTCCATCATCGCATGGGCGGGCGCGCCGGCCTTCGTGCCGATCGCCGCATCCACATGGCTGCTGGAGAGCAGGTCGGCGGTCGGCTTCGTCGCGTCACCGCCGGGCTTCATCCACTGGTCGCGATCGGCGACGAGGCCGGTCACCGCCTTGGCGACGAAGGCCGCATCCTCGGCGCTACCGGATTGCAACGCCTCGATCATCTGCGCCGCCAGCACGCCGCCCGAAGCCGGCGGCGCCGGAAGGAACAGGGTCTGGTCGCCGACCGAGACCTGGAGCGGCGGATAGGCGGTCGCCTTCGCCGCCCGCAGGTCTTCGATCGTGAGCGGCGCGCCGATCGACTGCGCGGCCTGGGCGAGGCTCTGGCCGAGAAGGCCGCTGTAGAACTCGTTGACGCCGTTGGCGCGGATGCGCTCGAGGGCGGCGCCGAGATCGACCTGCCGGATGTTCTCGCTCTCGCCGACCAGGGTGCCGTCGCTCTTGGCGAAGATCGCAGCCATCTGCGGGTCCTGGGTCAGGCGCGGGCCGGCCGACGCGATCTCGCTTGCGAGCGCCCGGCTCACCGCCGTGCCATTGCTGGCGATGGCGGCGGCCGGCGCCACCAGCTGCGACCAGGGCAGCTTGCCGTAGCGCGCATTGATCGCCGCCATGCCGCGCACGCTGCCCGGCACCGCGACCAGGCCGCCCTTGGCGGCCCGCGGCAGGAAGTCGAAGGCGTCGGTGGTCTTCTTGTCGGCGTCGTGCACCAGGCAGACGCCGCCGCCGCCGAGGCCTGCCGCGGAAGGCATCGTCACCGACAGCGTAAAATAGGCGGCGACGGCCGCATCGGCGGCATTGCCGCCGGCGGCGAGGATGTCGCGGGCGACCAGGGAAGCGCGCGGCTCGTCGGTGGCGGCGCCGGCCTTGAACGTCGGACCGAACAGTGAGGGAAAGAGGCCCGGCTCCGGATTGCCGAGGCTCCGGGTCGAGGCGAATTTCGGATCGGGCGCCGGGCCGGTGTTGCAGGCCGCCAGCCAGGGAAGGAACGCGGCCACCGCCGCGACTTTGCGCCACATCGCGCCGTGCCGGCCGGAACGGTTGCCGCCTGCCGGATCGTGACCGAAACGCGGGGGAGCGACCCTGGATCGGGCCGGTAAAGTATGGTAGGCGCTAGGCATGTTTTGCTTTCCCTGTCGGCCTTTACGTGAACCGTGCGGACGGCCTTGAGCCGTCCGAAAGCGGTTCGGGCCGGATTGGTCTTGCCGATGGTCCGTTCGGTCCCGGGCGAGCATAGAGAAGGACTCGCGAAGTGATCAACCGACTGCTTGGCCGTGCAAGCTGTCTTGCCGCTGCCTTAAGTGCGGCGCTGCTTCCGCCGCTTCCGGCGCTGGCGCAGGGGCGACCGATCTCGCTGATCCGCGACGCCGAGATCGAGGCGACGATCCGCGAATATGCAAACCCGATTTTCACAGCGGCCGGCCTCGACGCCTCGGCAATCAAGGTGCATCTGGTCGAGGACGACCGGATCAACGCCTTCGCGGCGCCCGGGATGAACATGTTCCTCAATACCGGGCTGCTGATGAACGCCGACACGCCGAACCAGGTGATCGGCGTCATCGCCCACGAGACCGGCCACATCGCCGACGGCCATCTGGTGCGGATCCAGGAAGAGCTGCGCAGCGCGACCATCCAGTCGATCGTGGCGCTGCTCGCCGGGATCGGCGCCGGCGTCGCCACCGGCAATGCGGGCATCGGCGCCGGTGCTGCCACGCTCGGCCAGGGCATCGCCACGCGCAACCTGCTGCAATACAGCCGGGTCCAGGAGGCTTCCGCCGACCAGGCCGGCATGAAGTTCCTCGACGAAACGCACCAATCCGCGCGCGGCATGCTGGAGTTCTTCCAGAAGCTGGAGGGCGAGGCGTTCCTGCTGGCGACCAACCAGGATCCCTATCTGCAGACCCACCCCTTGACCACCGACCGCATCGAAGCGGTGCAGCAGCATGTCGACAACTCGCCCTACAGCAACGCCAAGGACGTGCCCGACCTGATCGTGCTGCATCAGCGCATACTGGCGAAGCTGAAGGGCTATCTCTGGCCGCTCGACCGCGTGCTCCAGGTCTATCCGCCGAGCGATCTCTCGGTGCCGGCGCGCTATGCGCGCGCGATCGCGCTCTACCGCGTCAGCCGTCAGAAAGAAGCGCTGCAGCTGATGCAGAGCCTCTTGGAGGAGCAGCCGAACGACGCCTTCTTCCTGGAGCAGACAGGGCAGATCCTGTTCCAGAACGGGCGCCTCGCCGAGGCGCTGCCGTTCTACCAGCGCGCGGCCGACATCCGGCCGAGCGAGGCGCTGCTCCGCCAGGAGCTCGGCCAGGTGCAGATCGAGACCGAGGATCCGCGCTATGTGAAGCCGGCGGTCGCCAACCTGCAATTCGCTTCGCAAATGGAATCGAACGATCCCGAGGTCTGGCGCCTGCTCGCCATCGCTTACGGCCGCGACGACCAGCTCGCCATGTCGTCGCTCGCCCAGGCAGAGCAGGCCATGGCCGCCGGGAATAAGCGGGAAGCCAGAGCGCAGGCACGGCGCGCCTTGAAGGGTCTGCCCAGCGGCTCGATCGGCTGGCTCCGCGCCGATGACATCGTCTCTGCTGCCGGCGGCGAGGACGAGCAGAGCGACGAAGGCGCCATGCCGTGACGAACTTTCCCCATCGCCAATCCGAGAGAAGAATCATGAAGCTCTTAACCGCCGCGCTCGCCGCCCTGGCATTCGCGTTCATCGCATTGCCGGCGACGGCGCAGGACGCAAGCGCGCCCGCCGCCTCTGCGACACCGGCGCCCTCCAGCCTCAACCCGGCGCAGAAAGCCGCCCTCGAGAAGGTGATCCACGATTACCTCATCGAGCATCCGGAGGTGATCAAGGAGGCGATCCTGGCCCTGCAGGCCAAGGAGGACGCCAGCAAGGCGGACGCCCAGGCCCAGGCGGTGACCGAGCACAAGGACGAGCTCTACAGCGACCCGGCGACGCCGGTTGCCGGCAATCCGGTCGGCGACGTGACGATCGTCGAGTTCTTCGACTATCACTGCCCCTATTGCAAGGCGGTGGCCGAGCCGCTCGACCAGCTGCTGAAGGAAGACAAGGGCATCCGCCTCGTGCTGAAGGAGTTCCCGATCCTCGGCGACGATTCGGTGCTGGCCTCGCGCGCCGCCCTCGCCTCGGTGCAGCAGGGCAAGTACTGGGCCTACCACCAGGCGCTGATGGCGCATCGCGGCGCCTTCGACGCCGATACGCTGAAGGCGATCGCCCTCAAGGTTGGGCTCGACCCGGCGAAGCTCGAGACGGCGATGAACGATCCCAAGGTCGCGCCGCTCATCCAGGCCAACCACAAACTCGCCGACGCCCTCGACGTGGGTGCGACGCCGACCTTCGTTATCGA
>DATKNM010000142.1:0-3398 GCA_035541335.1 Binatia bacterium | reverse complement strand
CGATGTCGATTTCGGCGACGGCAGCGCGGCCGAGCGCTTCTATCTCTGCGACTTGAAGAACACCGACGGCAGCGCCTGGGATTGCTGCCCACGGAGCTTCTTGAAGGACGCGGTCGCGAAGCTGGAGAAGGAGACCGGCCTTCATCTCATGGCGACCTTCGAGCAGGAGTTCGTCAACTTCGGCGCGAATTCCAGGACCGGCGACATGTACGCCCTCGACGCGGTGCGCCGGCACGGCAATTTCGGCGAGGTGTTCCTGGGCGCGCTGCACGAGGCCGGCATCGATGCCGACAGCTATCTCTCGGAATTCGCCGCCGGCCAGTTCGAGGTGACGCTGCCGCCGCGCGCGGCACTCGCCGCCTGCGATGCCGCGATTGTCGTCCGGGAGCTGGCGCGCGCCACCGCCTGGCGGCTCGGCCAGCAGATCACCTTCGCGCCGCGGGTGACGCCGGACGGCCTCGGCAGCGGCGTCCACATCCACTTCAGCCTCTGGGACAAGAAGGGCAATCCGGTCAGTTACGATCCCAAGGCCGGGCACGGCGCCAGCGCCACGGCCGGCCAATTCCTCGCCGGCATCGTCGAGCACATGCCGGCGCTCTGCGCCTTCACCGCGCCGACCCCGGTCTCCTATCTCCGGCTGAAGCCCCACACCTGGACCGGCGCCTGGTCGAACATCGGCTACCGTGACCGCGAGGCGGGAATCCGCATCTGCCCGACCTTCGGCGCCGGGAAGGCGGAGACCGCGCGGCAATTCAACTTCGAGTACCGCGCCGCCGATGCGACGGCCAATGCCTACCTTCAGCTCGGCACGATCATCCATGCCGGACTTGCCGGCTTGAAGAGGCGGCTGCCGATGCCGGCGCCGACCCGGGACCAGGATTCCGAGGCCCTGACCGAGGCGGAGCGGAAGAAGCGCAACATCCGCCGCTTGCCGGGGTCGGCGAAGGAAGCCTTCGCGGCCTTGAAGGCCGATGCCGCGGTCCAGGCCTTCCTGCCCGAGCGGCTGCTGAAGATCTACATCGACTGCCACGAGGCGGAGCTCGCGCTCTCCGAAGCGTGGTCGCCGCAGGAGATCTGCCGCCGCTACGTCGAGGTCTATTGATGGGCAAGCTCAGCGGTCGCCTGGCGGTCGTCACCGGCGGGGCCACCGGCCTCGGCCGCGGCATCGCGCGGCTCTATGCCGAGGAGGGCGCCGACCTCGCGGTGATCGACCGGAACGGCGAGGGCGCGGAGACGGTCGCCGCGGCGATCCGGCAGCAGGGCCGGCGCGCGATCGCGGTCAAGGCCGATGTCGGCGTCGAGGCGGAGATCGAGGCCGCCTTCGCCACCATCCGGCGCGCGCTCGGCGATCCCGACATCCTGGTGAACAATGCCGGCATCGTCACGGTCCAGCATCTCGAGACCATGCCGACCGCGATGTTCGACGACATGATCCGCATCAACCTGAAGAGCGTCTTCCTCTGCACCCGGGCCGTCCTGCCGGCGATGCGCCGGAAGCGCTACGGTCGCATCGTCAACATCTCCTCGCAGCTCGCGTACAAGGGCGGCGAGGGCATGGCGCATTACGCCGCCGCCAAGGCCGGCATCCTCGGCATCACCCGGTCGCTCGCCTACGAGGTCACCAAGGACAACATCGCGGTCAATGCGATCTGCCCGGGGCCGATCGACACGGATATGAAGCTGCCGCCGGAATGGGCGGCGAAGAAACAGTCGGAGCTGCTGATCGGCCGCCAGGGACAGGTGGCGGAGATCGCGCCGACCGCGCTGCTGCTGGCCTGCGAGGACGCCGCCTTCTATGTCGGCGCGACCTTCCATCCCAATGGCGGCGATATCATGGTGTGAGAGGGACGATGCGCGGCACGGGAACCGGCTTGAAAGCATTGGCGGCGGAACTCGCAGCGGGGCGCATGTCCGCGAGCGAGCTGCTGGCACGGAGCATCGCGGCGCACGATCCTGCGCTCAACGTCTACAAGCTTTGGGCGCCGGATTTCGCGCGGCGCCAGGCGGAAGCGGCAGACGCGGCCTTCGCCGCGGGAATCGTCGCCGGTCCGCTGCAGGGCATCCCGGTCTCGATCAAGGATCTCTACGGCGTCGCCGGCCTGCCTATCTTCGCCGGCAGTCCGCGTGCTCTGCCCGAAGCGTGGCAGCGCGAAGGGCCGGTGGTCGCCGGGCTCCGCCGCCAGCTCCCCGTGGTCGTCGGCAAGACTCATACGGTCGAGTTCGCCTTCGGCGGCCTCGGCGCCAACAGCCACTGGCCGGTGCCGTGGAATCCGCGCGACCGCAAGGTGCATCGGGCGCCCGGCGGCTCCAGTAGCGGCGCCGGCGTGTCGCTGGTCGAAGGCACGGCGCTGCTCGCCTTCGGCACCGACACCGCGGGCTCAGTGCGGATTCCCGCGAGCGTCACCGGCACGGTGGCCCTGAAGACCACCTGGGGCCGCTGGTCCACCGACGGGATCGTGCCCTTGAGCCCAAGCCTCGACACCGCCGGCATCCTCACCCGCAGCGTCGTCGACGCGGCCTTTGCGTTCCAGGCGCTTGATGGCGCCGCGGTTCCCGCGCTGGACAGTCTCCTCGGCTGCCGGGTCGGCGTCGCCCGGAGTTTCTTCTTCGACGATCTCTCTCCCGGAATCGGCGAAGCGATGGAAGCCGCCTTGCGGGTGTTGGACCAGGCCGGCGCGCGGGTCTCGGATTTCGCCATGCTCGGCATGGCCGAGCTCCATGCGATCTACGCCCACGGCGGAATCGTGGCACCGGAGCTCTATCGCTTCCTGAAGCGCGAGCTGCCCGAATGGCTGGAGACTCTCGACCCCCGCGTCAAGCGGCGGATCGATGCCGGAAAGACTCTCGAAGCCTGGGAGTATCTCGAGCGGAAGACGGCCTATGCCGTCCAGGGCAAGGCGACGGTGGAGGCCTTGCGGTCGGTCGATGTGCTGGTGACGCCGACCGTCCCGATCACCGCGCCGCTCATGACCGAGGTCAATGACGACAGCCGCTACAGCGCGCTCAACATGCAGATATTGAGGAACACCTCGATGGTGAGCTTTCTCGGCCTCTGCGCGCTCACTTTGCCGATCGGCACCGATGCGGCCGGCATGCCGGTCGGCCTGCAGCTGATCGCGCCGCCGTTCGGTGAGCCGCGGTTGCTCGCTATCGCCGAAGCCTTCGAGCGCGCCTTCGCCAAAGCCGGTCTCTGGAGCCAGGAGTGATCTTGCGATGAACCAGCCCCTCGCCATGCAGCGGGCCCAGGACGCGGCGTTGACCCGCAACCGGCCCTTCGATCCCAAGCGCACCTGCCTGCTCATGGTCGATACCCAGAACTATGTCTGGAATGCGGATGTGGCGCAGCGCCTCCCCTATTTCGACCGCGAGGTCGGCGGCAAGGTCCTGCCGAACCTGCG
>DATKNM010000141.1:0-3075 GCA_035541335.1 Binatia bacterium | reverse complement strand
ATCCCGCAGCTCTACGTGAAGGGTGAGTTCGTCGGCGGCTGCGACATCGTCCGCGAGATGTTCGAGACCGGCGAGCTGCAGGAAGTGCTGCGGACGAAGGGCGTGGCCTTCACCCAGGCGGCCTGACGCCGCGCACACCCGGTGGCGAGATCGCCTGTCCCCTGGGACGTTCTCGCCGCCCTTTATTCCATCGTCTTCGTAACCGCGCTCGGCGTCGCTCTGGTCGTTGCCTGGGGTCCGCTTGACGTCATCCTCGGCCCGGCGGTCTGGGCGGTGCTGCTCGGTTTCCTCGTCGTCTTTATCGGTCTCGGTTACGGCCTCAGCGGCCGCAATGCCGCGATCGCGACCATGGCGCTCACCATCGGCGCCATGGTGGTCGGCGGCCAAGTCGCCCGCGTCCTTGATTTCGAGACCAAGGCCATGGGATTTCCCCTGGCCGACGCCACCCTCGCATCATGGGATGCGTGGCTCGGCTTGAATTGGCGCGGCTACTATGACTGGCAGGCGCAGCACGGCGAAATCTCCTTCGTGCTCGAATGGCTCTATCGGCCGACCCAGCTCTTCGTCGCGGCGACGGTGGTCCTGCTGACCGTGCGGGGGCGGCACCGGGATGCGGCGACCTTTGGCGTCGCCATCGCCAGCGCGTTGGTGATCTGCGTCGTCATCGGCGGCTTCTTCCCGGCGGTCGGGCCCTACGGCTATTTCGGAATTCCCGACCATGGGATCGCGCCCTGGGCGGCGCTGCTTCCGGACATTGTCGGTGGCCGGGTGACCGTCGCCTACCTTGCCAAGCTTCCGGCCCTCACCACCTTCCCATCCTACCATTCCGCCGTCGCGATCTTGGCGGCTCTCGCCTGCCGGCGGGCCGGCAGGGTCGGAATCGCGCTCTCGGTCGTCAATCTCGTCTGGCTTGCCGGAGTACCGGTATGGGGTGACCACTACTTCGTCGATGTCATCGCCGGCGTGCTGATCGGCGCCTTGTGCCACTTCGCGCTGTTTCGCTGGCTCGGTGTCGAGCGCGTTTCCGCGCGCGTCGCGGCGGCGACGAAACCGGCGATGGTCGCTGTGCCAGTCGAAGAGGTCCTGCAGCAGGGCGGTCAACCACCCCACTCATAGGCCGCCATCGACAGGCTGCCGAGATTGAAGCTGTCGTGGATGCGGCGGCCCTTGGCGCCGACGCTGCCGTCGGATGCGGCGCCCACCGCGACCAGCAGCGGCAGGAAGTGTTCCTCGCTGGGATGCGCCAGAATGGCGTTCGGCGCCGCGTCTCGATAGTGCGCCAGCGCTTCGGCGTCGCCGGCCTCGACCCTCTCGCCGACCCAGCGGTCGAACTCAGCGGCCCAGTCGATGGTGCCGCCACGCCCCTCCCGGTCGAGCCAGCGCAGATTGTGGACCGCGCCACCGGAGCAGAAGATCAGGACGCCTTCTTTCCGCAGCGGCGCCAGCGCCCGGCCGAGTTTCAGATGCGCCTCGGCGTCGGCGCCTTCGATCAGCGAGAGCTGCACCACGGGAATGCCGGATTGCGGATAGATCAGCATCAGCGGATTCCAGCAGCCGTGGTCGCGGCCGCGTCCGGCATCGACCTTCGCCTCGAGCCCGGTCTCCTTCAGGAGCGCCACCGCTCGTGCCGCGAGGTCCGGCGAGCCCGGCGCATCGAACTCGAGCTCGTAGAGCGCCCGCGGGAAGCCGTAGAAGTCGTGGATGGTCGCGAGCTTCTCCGCGCCGGTGACGCTCGGAACAGCCGCCTCCCAATGGGCCGAGATGCAGAGCACGGCCTTCGGCCTTGGCAGCTTGGCGCCAAGGCCCAGCAGGAACTTCCGCGCCGGGATGTCCTCGAACGGCAGCATCGGGCTGCCGTGGGAGACGAAGACGACGGGCATGTCTTGGGAATCAGCAGCGCGCATAGGATCACCTTCCGGCGCCAGGATTAGGCGGAAATCGCGGGTTTTTCAATCGGCTCGAACTTGATCTCGGTCAGCGCCGGCGCCGCCCCGGGATGCGGGAGACCTTGGCCCTGCCGGCCTTCGGCTTCGCCGGCCAGCATCGCAGGGCGACCGCAGCGATGTCACGGAGTGCCGCCGCGTCACCGTTGGCCCTGTGCATGACGCCGAGACTCTGCGCCACCGCGGCATAGAACCGTGCCAACGCCTTGGGGTCCACGGAGGCCGGGATCTGTCCCTCCCGGCGCGCCCGCACGATCGCGGTTTGCAGGGCCTCTTCCATCGCCTGGACCTTGCCGGCGACATGGGCGTCGATCCGGCTGGAGCCGGTGCCGAAGGCGAGGCTCGAATTGGTGAGGAGGCAGCCACGCGGATTCGCGGGATCGCTCATCCGCGCGATGATCGCCTCCAGCATCAGCCGGATGCCCTTGCCGACATCGGCTTCGGCGAGGTGGCGGAGCGGCACCGCCCCGAACTTGTCCAGGTAGCGGTCGAGTGCCGCGATGAACAGTCCTTCCTTGTCGCCGAAGGCGTTATAGAGGCTGCCGCGGCCGAGACCGGTCGCGGCCTCCAGGTCCTGGATGCTGACCACGTCATAGCCCTGCCGCCAGAACACTTCGGCTGCGCTCGCCAATACTTTTTCGGCATCGAACTCCTTCGGTCGCGCCATCGCCTTGCATCTCCACCACGGTTTCTTGAACGATTATCACAAAATGATTCTTGACTGTTCATTACAAAATAAGCCCTGATGCCGCACCGCAACGTCTCACCGGGAGGAGCGATCATGTCCCTGCAAGCCAAGCTTTCCGCCTTCAAGGCCCAGTTCCAGTCCGGCCAGCCGCCGTTCGAGGCCGTGCCCCCCGCCGTCCATGGCATCATGCAGCGCGCGACCGACGAGCTCGTCGCCTCCAACGCCGTCGCGCGGGTGGTGCGGAGCGGAACGGCGCCGGATTTCACGCTCGAGGACGCCAACGGCGGCATGGTCCGCCTCACCGACCTGCTGGCCCGGGGCACCGTCGTGCTCAGCTTCTATCGCGGCGTCTGGTGCCCCTATTGCAACCTCGATCTCCAGGAGCTGGAGCTGAACGCCGCGGCGATCCGCGAGACCGGCGCCGCTTTGGTGGCGATCACGCCG
>DATKNM010000140.1:0-2141 GCA_035541335.1 Binatia bacterium | reverse complement strand
CAGGCCGAGGAAGCCGAACAGCGTGCCGCCGGCGAGCAGGGCGAAGATGATCCAGACCGGGTGCAGCCCGACCCGGCCGCCGACCAGCCGCGGGGTCAGGAAATTGCCTTCCAGCACCTGGCCGATGGCGAAGATCACCGCGACCCAGATCGGGCCGGACCAGCCGTCGAAGTTGACGAGCGCGATCGCCATGCTGATGACGAAGCCGGTGGCGGCGCCGAGATAGGGAATGAAGGTGAGGAAGCCGGCGGCGATTCCGACCACCAGGCCGAAGGGCAGGCCGGCGAGGATCAGCGTGCCCGCGTAATAGGTGGCGAGGACCAGGCAGACCGAGGCCTGGCCGCGGGCGAACCCCGCGAGCGTGCGGTCGACCGCTTGCGCCTGGGCGCGGATCGTCGCCGCGTGATGCCGGGGCAGCAGCACGTCGAGCCGGGCGATGATCCGGTCCCAGTCGCGCAGCAGATAGAAGGTGACGACCGGCGTGATGAAGACCAGCGAGAGCAGGTTCGCGATCGCCATGCCGCCGCGCACCAGGTTGCCTGACGCCTGGCCGAGCCAGGCGAAGGCGGAGCCCATGCGGTCCCGGGCCAGGGTCGCGAGGTCGGTCAGGTCCGGAAGATTGAGACGCTCCTGCCATCGCATGTAGAACGGCAGCAGCTTGTCGTGCGCGCGGTTGAGGAGATCGGGCAGGCTGGCCAGGAACTGGCTCAACTGGTCGAGCAGCAGCGGAACGATCAGGAGGAACCCGACCACCACCAGGATCGCGAAGATCAGCGTGACGACGCCGGTCGCGGCAGTGCGCGAGAGCTTCCACTGCTCCAGCCGGTCGCAGGCCGGATCGAGGAAATAGGCGATCGCCATGCCCGCCACGAACGGCAGCAGGATCCCGCGCAGCAGATAGACCGCGACCAGGAAGACGACGAACCCGACGAGCCAGAAGCGGAGCTGTTGTGCCGGCGTCATCTCGTGCCGATGGGATCCCGCGTCACGGCGGGACTCATTGCGGAACCGCGGGCTGGGTCAGGTCGGTGCTCCCGTCGGCACCGCCGCCGGACGTGCTGCCATTCGGTGCGCCGCCGTTCTCCATCAGCGTCATGGTCTCCATGCCCTCGCCGGAGGGCGCGACCATGAGGTCGGCCTGGTTGAGGGCGCGGGCGAATTGCACCTCGTCGCCGAGATAAGTGAGCTCGATATCGGCGCCGCTGCGCGAGAGATGGGTGAGGTTGACGCTCTTGATCAGGCTGACCTGGGCGAGGTGCTTCTTGACCGCGACCCATTGCGCCAGGCTGGAGAACGGCACGTGCACCTTCACGGTCGCGCGCGCATTGGGATCGACCAGGTTCTCCTGCTTCCACGAATTCTGCACCAGCTCTGCCACCTTCTCGACGCCGTCCTTCATCAGCTGGTCGACGTCGCCGGTGTCGCTGGTGACCTGGTCCTTCAGGTTCTGCGCGCTCTGCGCCCCGTAATTGGCGACCGTCAGCAGCAGGGTGCGCTTGCCGTCGGCGCCGGGCGGCTGCAGCGCCGCCTCCGCCACCATCACGTCGCCGACGGCATAGCGGTCGGCGAGGGACTGGATGCGCGCGGTGTCGCCGGCGAGCGCCTGCGTGGCGGTGATGGTGTTGGTGTCGGGAAGATCGCCGACCGGAGTCTGGATCGGCACCAGGCCCGGTTGTTGCTGGCGCGCGGCCCAGGCGGCGAACCAGGGATTGGTCGGACCCCAGAGCTCGGTGTCGCCGGTCTCGTTGGTGTAGACCGGCAGGACCAGGACCGCTTTCGATTCCGTCTCGGCGTAGGGGACGCTCTGCTCGCTGAGGAACTGGCGGATCGGATCCGCCATGAAGCGGAAGGTGAACCGCCCGATGTAGCGCGAAGCGGAGGTCTTCTCCTCCTCGATCTCGAAATCCTGCACCCAGCTGGTGATGGTGTCGTCGTTCGGCAGCGTGATGTTCTTGAGGGCGTCGGCGGAAGCGATCTGCGAAAGGACTTTCTTCAAGCCCTCGCGCTGCGCCTGGAGCATCGCCTTCTCGCGCAGAGTCGCGATGTCGCCGGTGAGATCGACGGGGATTCCGGCCGCCACATAGACGTTCTGATCGGCCTTGGCGGGCACGCCCGCGACGCCCATGGCGGCGATCAGGGCG
>DATKNM010000139.1:0-7303 GCA_035541335.1 Binatia bacterium | reverse complement strand
CGCCGGCCCTGCGACCCCTGCTTGCGCGAACTTGCTGCAGCGGCGTCCGGCTTCAGCGCCGGGTCGACCCAGCCGATATTTCCGTCGTTGCGACGGTAGACCATGTTCAAGCCCCCATGCGCGCGGTTGTGGAACATCATGGCTTGTGTCTCGGCGAGGTCGAGGCGCATCACCGCCTCGCCGACCGTCAAAGTGGGAATATCCGCTTCCATCTCGGCGATGATGGCCGGCGCGGCGTCGCCGTTCGCGGCCGGCGCGGCCACGGCATCGTCGTCGTTGAATTCGCCGGAGAGCACGAACTGCGTCGCGGCGTATGAATCCGCCGCCTCGCGATGGTGGTCGCGCAGCCGCCGCTTGTGGCGCCGCAGCCGCTTGGTGATGGTCTCGACTGCGCCGTCATAGGCGACATAGGCGTCGGTGCCGGCGCCCTCCGCCTGCATCAGGATACCGCGGCCGACATGGACCGAGAGCATCACGCGGAACTGGTAGCCTTCCCTGGAGAAGGTGGTCGTCGCCTCGATCGGGTTGGAGAAATACTTCTCGAACACGCGGTCGAGATTCTCCGCCACATAGGTCTGCAACGCCTCGCCGATGTCGATGCCTTTGCCGTTGACGGTCAGGTTCATCGCTTCACGTCCAGTCACATTATCCAGTTGCCGGGGCTGGTCCAGCGCCCAGTCTGCTCCATGTTCCCGGTCCGCTCCATGCGTGCCGGGTCCGAATTGTCAGGACGGCGGTGCATGCCGCACCGGTATGACGCGTCGCGATCCTGCATCTGCTCGCAACGTTCCCAACTGCGCCGGGCCCGGGATCGCCGTGGACAAGTCCCAGGGGGACAACTCGCCGAAGCCCGATCCCGTCCCCGCAAAACGGCCGGGACCATAGGAACCGTTCCCGTCGAAGTCAATACCGCGACCACGCCAGGTCAAGGACGCCTCCCACCGAGATGTGGCGACGATCATGCCGAACGCAAGGCCTTCTCCCGCCGGCGTTGAACCGACGATGGTATTCTCAACGATTCCCGATACTTAGCAACGGTCCGTCGGGCGATATCGACGCCCTGCCCCTGGAGGATGGAAACCAGTTTGTCGTCCGAGAGAATGTCGTCAACGGGCTCCCCGTCGATCAGTTCCTTGATCCGGGATCGGACCGATTCCGCGGAATGGCTGTCGGCGCCGTTGGCGCCCTGGATCGCCGCGCTGAAGAAATAGCGCAGTTCGAAGAGGCCGCGCGGGGTCGCCATGTATTTGTTCGTCGTGACGCGGCTGACGGTGCTTTCGTGCATGCCGATCGCCTCGGCGATGTCGCGGCGGATGAGCGGCTTCAGGTGCTGGACGCCGTGCAGCAGGAAATTCTCCTGCTGGCGCACGATCTCCGAGGCGACCTTCAGGATGGTGGTGGCGCGCTGATGCAGTGTCTTCACCAGCCAGTTGGCGGCGGCCAGGCGGTCGCTCAGGTATTCGCGCTCCGCCTTGTTCTGCGCCTTCGACGAAACCAGCGCGTGGTACTGCTGATTGATCAGCAGGCGCGGCAGCGTGTCGGTGTTCAACTCGACCGACCAGGTCCCGTCGGGGCGGCGCGAGATCAGGATGTCGGGAACCACAGTCTCGACGTCCTCGGTCTCGAAGGAGAGGCCGGGTTTCGGATTGAGGGCGCGGATCTCCGTCACCATGTCGGCGAGATCCTCGGCATCGACGCCGCAGAGCTTCATCAGCTGGTTGCGGTCGTGCTTCGCCAGGAGCCCGAGATTGGCGAGCATAGTCTGCATCGCGGGATCGAGCCGGTCGCGCTCGCGGAGCTGGAGGCCGAGGCATTCGGCAAGGTCGCGGGCGAACACGCCGCAGGGCTCGAACTGCTGCAGCTTCCCGAGCGTGGCCTCGACCAGCGTGTAGGGGCAGTTCAGCCGTTCGGCCAGGGACTTCAAATCGCCGCTGACGTAACCCGCGGGATCGAGCATGTCGATGATCTGCAGCCCGACAATGCGCTCGGTGGGATCGGAGACGTCGAGATGGAGCTGCGCCTCCAGATGCTCGCGCAGGGTCGGCGCCTTCTGCGCGGTCTGCTCGATGCCGAACTCGCCGTCGCTGAAATCGCTGCGCCCGCCCGTGCCGCGCCAGGCGCCATCGTAGAGGTCGCCGCCGGCGACGCCTTCCTGCGGCGCGCTGGCGTAGAGATTGTCGTAGTCGGTGTCGAGCGGAGAATTTTTTTCGTCGGGCATCGACTCGCGCGCGTTGTATTCGGCGGCGTCGAGCATGCGCTCATTCGTCTCGGCATTATCTGCCGCGGCATCGCCGGCATTTTCTTCCGTGCGCTCGGCAGAACTTTCCCCACCGCGGTCGTCGTCGCCCCGATCGAGCAGCGGATTCTGCTCAAGCTCACTTTCGACATAGGCAACAAGGTCCTGATTCGACAGCTCCAGCAGCTTGATCGCCTGCTGCAGCTGCGGCGTCATGACCAGGGTCTGCGCCTGCCGGAGATCTATCCTCTGCGTGACCGCCATAAGAGAACGGTACTACAGGGAGAATCTTTCTCCAAGGTAAACGCGCCGGACCTGCGGGTCGCGCACGATCTCCGGAGGCGTGCCTTCCTTAAGGACTTTTCCCTCGTGGAGAATGTAGGCGCGATCGACGATCTCCAGCGTGTCGCGCACGTTGTGATCGGTGATGAGCACGCCGATGCCGCGGTCCTTCAGGTGCGTGACGATATCACGGATGTCGCCCACCGCGATCGGGTCGATCCCGGCCAGCGGCTCATCCAGCAGGATGTAGTTCGGGCGGGTGGCGACGCAGCGCGCGATCTCGACGCGGCGCCGCTCGCCGCCGGAGAGCGCCAGCGCGGGGACGCGCCGCAGATGCTCGATCGAGAACTCCGCCAGCAGGCGGTCGACCAGCGGCTTGCGCTTGGAACGGTCGCGCTCGGCGACCTCCAGCACGGTCATGATGTTGTCCTCGACCGACATGCCGCGGAACACCGAGGCTTCCTGCGGCAGATAGCCGATGCCGCCGCGCGCCCGCTGATACATCGGGAGGTCGGTGACCTCCTCGCCGTCGAGATAGATCGCACCCGCGTCGGCGCGAATGAGGCCGGTGATCACGTAGAAGCACGTGGTCTTCCCGGCGCCGTTCGGCCCCAGCAAGCCGACCACCTCGCCGCGCTGCACGCCGATCGAGACATCTCGCACCACCGGCCGGCCGCGATAGGCCTTGCCGAGATGATAGCCGACCAACCCCTCGATGGTACGCGGATCGACGGTCGTGCCATTGACATGGATCAGTGCATGGCCGTCGGCGGCGCGGCTCGGGATCGGCGTGTCCTCGGACTCCTCCCCTGGCGTGTCCCCGACCGGCGGCTCTTCGGCTGCGACCTCGTCGACCGACTCCGCTTCGAGACTCACGATCGACGCCGCAGCCTCCTCGGCGGGCGCGATATCGGCCCGCGACGCGGTCGCTTTATTGGTGGGCACACGGTTCATTGGCTGGCCACCGTCGCCGCCAGCGCAGCGGACTGGGACGCCATGGCGCCGCTGGTGGAAGAGGAACTCGCGGGGGCGGCTCCGGCTGGAGCGCTGCCGGGAGCACCGCTGGGACTGTTCGATTTCTTCGGCTGGATGACGGAGCGCACGCGCTCGCCCGGCGCCGGCATCAGGCGGCTGATGCCCTTGTCGGTGTCGATCTCGGCGCGCTCGCCGCGGAAAACGTTGCGGTTCTGGGTCAGCACCACGTTGCCGGTCAGCACGGCGATCTTGGTGTTGGGATCGTAGACCGCGTGGTTGCAGGTCGCCACCTCCTTGCCGGTGTCGATCCGCACATGGCCCTCGGCCTTGACCTGGTACGCTTCGCGCTTGCCGGTGGTGGCGTTCTTGCGGAAATAGTTGGTGACCAGGTCGCCGTTGATCTTGGTCCCGTCGGTCTTCACCACGTAGACGTCGCCGCGCGCCACCATCGTGTCCTGGTCCTGCCAGTATTCGAGCGCGTCGCGGGCGGTCACGGTCTCGGTCTGGGTCACGATCCTCAAGTCGCTGCCGGTCATCACCAGCAGCTTGCGCGTGCGGTCGTAATCGGCGCGGTCGCCATAGGCGGTCTGGGTCGGATTCATGATCTTGACCGCGCCCTCCGCCAGCACGCGGTCGATCTGGTTGCTGCTGCCCGTGTAGTAGGCCACCAGCAGGTCGGCATGTATCTCCGAGTTGCCCTGGCTGGCGACGGCATTGCCCTGCGCCGAATAGGTCTTGGCGTCGCGATTCCACTCGATGCCGTTATCGGCGCTGATCTCGATCGGCTGGCTGCCGCCGAAGTCGAAGCCGGAATCGGCAGAGGAGCCGGTCGACGTCGGCACCGTGCTCTGCTGCGCCGATGCGGTCAGCGGCGCAACAACCAGTGCGGCGAACATCGTCGCAAAGAGGAGCCGGGGCACCATCATGAGCCGTTCCCCGACGAGGGCTTGGGCGATGTGGACTTGGTCGTGGCCCCGCCCGACGTGGAGGGGTAAAGCTTCAAATAGGCGCGGCCGGTGAACAGCACGGTGCGGCCGCCGTTGCGCACCTCGAAGCCTTCGGCCGCGAGTTCGCCGTCAGGCCGGCCGCCCTCGACCGGCTGGTTCCCGCTGGCCGACTCGTTCTTGAAATCGACCCGCGCCGCGTCGGTCTCGAAGGAGAGGCCGGTGTCGTGAAAGAGATTGACGTTGCCGCTGAGATCGACGGTGCCGGCGTCGCGGTCGTAAACCCCGCTGTCCGCGGTGACCGCCACCCAGGCGCCGTCCGCCATGGTCATGTCGGCGATCGGCTTCTCGAGGTTGATGACGTTGGGCTGCTTCGGTTGCGTCGCGGCCGGCGCCTGTTCGGCGCTGAACTTCTTCTGCTTGTCGGAGGCGTCGTCGCCGAGGCCCTCCACGGGCTGCGGCGGCGGAAGCGCGTTCTGCGGCTGCACCGCGGAGACCGCGGTGATGCTGAACGGCCGGTTGCGGGCGTCAACGCCGTCGTATTTCACCTGGCGCACCGTCACGTCGGAGCCCTGCTTGCTGACGCCGGCGACAACCTCGATCGGGTTGATGGTCGATTGGTGGGTACGCGACCAGATCACGACATAGCCGATGCCGACGATCGCGACGGTCGGCAGCACGATCTTCATCGCCAGCACCAGGCCGCGGCGCTTCCTGCGCTTGAACACACGGCGCGGTGCCGCGAGATCGGGGCCTGCATCACGCCCGGAGCCCGGGCCGTCCAGCCTCGGCTCGCGCGCGTCGGTCATTCAGGCCACTCCCGCCCTCAGGCAGTCGTGCAGGCGGATGATGCCGGCGGGCTTCGTGCCGTCGACCACGAAGAGGCTGGTGATCGAGCGCTGGTTCATGACCCGGACCGCCTCCGCCGCCAGTGCATTGGCGTGGATGGTCATCGGCTTCCGGGTCATCACGTCCTTCACCACTGCGTCGAAGAGACCGGGTCCCATGTGCCGCCTGAGATCGCCGTCGGTGACGATGCCGATCAGGTTGCCACGGGCGTCGGTGACGCCGACGCAACCGAAGGTCTTCGCGGTCATCACCAGCAGGGCCTGGGACATCTCCGCCTCGAGGTCGACCAGCGGCAGCTCGTCGCCGACATGCATCAGGTTGCCGACCTTGAGCAGGATCTGCCCGAGCTTGCCGCCCGGATGGAATTCGTGGAAGTCCTCGGCCGAAAGTCCCTTGCGCTCGAAGAGGCCGATCGCCAGCGCATCGCCCAGAGCGAGCATCATGGTCGTCGAGGTGGTGGGGGCGAGGCCGAGGGCGCCGGCCTCCGGCGTCTTCGGCAGCACCAGCGTCACGTCGGCGGAAGAACCGAGCGCGCTCGCAGCCTTCATGGTGATCCCGATCAGCGGGATGTTCCAGCGGCGGGTGAAGTTGATGATGTCGCGCAGCTCCGGCACCTCGCCGGAATTGCTCAATGCCAGCACGGCGTCGTGGGAGGTCACCATGCCGAGATCGCCGTGGCTCGCCTCGGCGGGATGGACGAATTGCGCCGGCGTGCCGGTCGAGGCGAGGGTCGCGGCGATCTTGCGCGCGATATGGCCGGACTTGCCCATGCCGGTCACGATCACCCGGCCGGTCGCGGCGGCAAGGATGTCGAGAGCACGCAGGAACGCACCGTCGAGGCTGTCGGCCAACCGCCCGATCGCCTCTGCCTCCTGGCGCAGCACGCCCTTGGCAGCGGCGAGATCCTCGGCCACCTCTCCCGCACCCGCAGCGACAGGACGGGGGGCCGTAGCGACGGCGTTCGGAGTTTTATCCATCCGTTCGAATCCTAGCCCTCGCCCCCGGGGTTAAGTCTGTCAGATATCCCTTGAAAACTGAAGGGACTTCGAGCACCGGCGACCCGCGGTTCCGCCCAATGGTCCGTTTGGCGAATGGTCCGTTCGGCCAGATGGGCGCCGGACCGGCATATATCCGGTTTCAGTGCGCGAAGATATCCGGCTCTTCCCAGCCAAGCAGGTCGAGTGCCGCGCGAGTCGGCAGGAACTCGAAGCAGGCCGCCGCCAGCGCGCTGCGTCCCTCGCGCTCCAGGAGAACGTCGAGCTTCGCCTTCAGCCGGTGCAGGTAGAGCACGTCGGAGGCGGCGTAGCGGAGCTGATCCTCGGTCAGTTCGGCGTTGCCCCAGTCGGAGCTTTGCTGCTGCTTGGAAAGCTCGACCTCGAGCAGCTCCTTGCAGAGATCTTTCAACCCGTGCCGGTCGGTGTAGCTGCGCGTCATCTTCGAGGCGATCTTGGTGCAATAGACCGGCTGCACCACCGCGCCGAGATAGGCCTTCAGCGCCGCGAGATCGAAGCGCGCGAAGTGGAAGATCTTCAGCACATTCGGGTCCTCGAGCACGGCCTTCAGCCGCGGCGCCACGTGCAGCCGGCCGGGCTCGCCCTTCGGGATCTGCACCAGATGGCTGACGCCGTCGCCGGCCGAGATCTGGACGAGACAGAGCCGGTCGCGGGCCGGATTGAGGCCCATGGTCTCGGTGTCGATCGCGATCGTCTTGCCGAGATCGAGACCGGCGGGCAGATCGCCTTTGTAGAGATGGATGCTCATCGACTCACCCCGAAGAAATCCCCGCCGAACATTCCGGGCCGAGGATTCCGGACCGGTGCGCCGTGCGGCACAGTCTCGGCCGCGCGCAGCCAGAAACCATCCGCCGCGAATCATCGGGGGAGATGGTGCCCAGGAGAAGACTCGAACTTCCACGGGTTGCCCCACAGGTACCTGAAACCTGCGCGTCTACCAATTCCGCCACCTGGGCACAGGTGCGTGGTCGCGGCGGGTCGCCCCGGCGCTTCGGCCGGCGCAT
>DATKNM010000138.1:0-2612 GCA_035541335.1 Binatia bacterium | reverse complement strand
GCCGGAAATAGCCGTTGTTGGCGAGGCCGCCGTCGATCGAAAGCTTCGGCGCCACCGGCTGCAGCCCGTCCATCGCCGCGATCACCTGCGCGGCGCGGAGGGCGACGCCCTCCAGCACGGCCTGCACGAGATCGCGCCTGGTGGTCTCCAGGCCCATGCCGAGCCAGAGGCCGGCGGCGCTGCGGTCCCAATAGGGGCAGCCGAGGCCGGAGAGCGCCGGCACGAAGGCGAGGCTGCGTTCGATGGCGGTGCCGTCGAAGGCGTCGATCTCGGCGAAGTCCTGGAAGAGGCCGAGTTCCCGCGCCCAGTTGAGCGCCGAGGCCGCGTTGTAGACGCCGCCATCGATCGCATAGGCGACGGGCGCCGCGCCGAGCTTCCAGGCGATGGTGGGGAGGAGGCCGGTCTTCGGATCTTTCAGCGGCTTCGAGCCTGCGATCGCCAGCGCGAAGGCGCCGGTGCCGAAGGTGATCTTGGCGTCACCCGGCTTGCGGCAGCCATGGCCGAACAGGGCCGCCTGCTGATCGACCATGCTGGCGGTGACTGGAACGCCGTCGATCGCGCCGAATTCACCGGCGGTGGAGCGGATCTCCGGCAGGCATTCGATCGGCACGCCGAACAAGTCGGCCAGGGCCGGATCCCATTGCAGCGTCTCGAGATTCATCAGGCTGGTGCGTGACGCCGTGGTGACGTCGGTCGCGAATTGACCCGTGAGACGGTCGAGGAAGAAGGCGTCGCTGGTGCCGAGCCGGAGCCGCTTTTCCCGCAGCAGGGACTTCGCCTCGCCGACATGGTCGAGGAGCCAGCGCAATTTCGCCGCCGAGAAATAGGGATCGAGCGGCAACCCGGCGCGGGCGAGGGTGGTCTCTTCGTGGCCCGCGGCTTTCAATTCTTCGATCCGCGCATGGGTGCGCGCATCCTGCCAGACAATGGCGCGGTGGATCGGCCGCTTGGTCTTCGCATCCCAGGCGACGACGGTCTCGCCCTGGTTGGCGATGCCGATGCCGCGCACGGACTTGCCGCGCGTCCGCTTCGCCTCGGCGATCAGACCTGCGACATGGTCGGAGAGCTCGTCGGCGTCGTGTTCGACCCAGCCTGGCTGCGGATAGAACTGCTTGTGCTCGACCGTCGTGCCGGAATGGAAGGCGCCGTCCGCGTCCAGCACATGGGCGCCGGATCCGGTGGTGCCCTGGTCGATGGCGATGACGCAACCGTCGGTCATGCCCGTTCCTCGAGCGCCACGGTGACGCGGCTGGCGCCCTGCAGCAGCCGGGTCGAGACCGGCCAGGCGATGCGCCGCTCCGGCAGGGCAGAGATGCGATGGGTCCAGATCACTGTGTCGTCGGCCTTCAGGATGAGGCGGCCCTTCGCCGCCTTGCGGGCGCGGGCAAGGAACAGGAGCTCGCGGTCCAGGGGCTCGTCACGGGCGATGCGCTGGGGATAGACGTAGGAGAGCGCGCCCTCGGCCTGGACCGGCACGCCCATGCCGGTCGGTGGCAGCTTGCCCTCGAGCTCGGCGGCGATGGCCCGGGCGGCGGCGCGGCCCTCGCGGAAGCACTGGCCCGCGGTCTCGATGCCGCGGAGCAGGTTGCCGGCGGCGAAGAAGGCGGGATCGGAGCAGCGCCAGAACTGGTCGATCGCCGGGCCGCCGGTGCCGGGATCGACCGCGAGATGGCTGCCGCCGAGGAGGGCGCTCTCCGGCCGGAACCTGCCGGTGAAAACCACGCCGTCGCAGTCGAGGCGCTCGGCGCCGAAACCGCGGTCGATCTCGATCGCCTCGACCTTCTCGCTGCCGAGGATGCGGACGAGGCGCGTATCGAGCAATACCGGCACGCCGAACACCAGGCGGGCGATCCAATCGCCCGGCGCGCGGGCGGTGATGCGCCCGCCGGCTTCGACCATCGCGACTGGCGCGATCTCGAGATGGCGCAACGTCATCAAGCTGGAGAAGGCGACCAGCTCGGTGCCGATGATCGCCGGCCGCTCGAACGGACGCTTGCCGTGGAGATAGACGTATTGCTGCAGCGCGCCGGTGTTCATGACGCCCCAGGGCCGGGTGCCGGAGACGAGGCGCGCGCTCCGCGGCGTCTCTCTCGCGCCCATGGCCAGCAGCACGGCGTGGCCGCGCAGGGTCTCCGGGCCGGTCGGCGTCATCGTCTGCAAGACGCCGCCGGCTTCGAGGCGCAGTGCCGTCACGCCGAGCTTCACTTCGACCTGGCTCGCGGTCTCGGCGAGGGTCGCCGCGTATTGCGGCCCGGTCATCACCCGGCGGAACTCGCGGAAGCCGAAGCCGAGATGGCCGCAATGCCGCGGGATGCCGCCCGCTGTTTGCTCGCGGTCGATCACCGTCACCTTGCCGACGCCGAGCCGCGCCAGCTCCGCCGCCGCCGAGAGGCCGGCGGGACCGGCGCCGAGGATGACGACGTCGCGCTCGATCACAGCTCGATCCTGCCTTCGACGAGCGCCGCCACATGGGCGCTGCAGTAGAAGCCCTGGCAGCGCCCCATCATGGCCCGCGTGCGGCGCTTCAACCCGCCGACATCGCCGGCGGGCAGGGGACCCTTGAGCGCCGCCTCGACCTCCCCACGGGTCACCCATTCGCAATGGCAGAGGAC
>DATKNM010000137.1:0-31338 GCA_035541335.1 Binatia bacterium | reverse complement strand
TCGTCGGCGCTGGCGGTCGCCGGCACGACCGTCACGTCGCAGCCGGCGGTGGCGAGGCAGCGGAGGATATTGCGCTTGGCGCCGTAGTCGATCGCGACGACCTTCAGCTTGGGTGCGGCCTGCTTGCCGTAGCCCCGGCCGAGAGTCCAGGACGTCTCGTCCCAGTGATAGGTCTGGCGACAGGTCACGTCCTTCGCGAGGTCCATGCCGTCGAGGCCCGGCCAGGCCTTGGCCTCCGCTACGAGTGCCGGGATGTCGAACCGGCCGTCCGTCGCATGCACGATGACGCCGTTCGGCGCACCG
Source organism: Binatia bacterium (assembly GCA_035541335.1). Classification (GTDB taxonomy): domain Bacteria; phylum Pseudomonadota; class Alphaproteobacteria; order Dongiales; family Dongiaceae; genus Dongia. Next base: position 31,035 of record DATKNM010000137.1, on the reverse strand, counting down.
CCGTCGCGAATCTTGCGGGTGAGGGCGCGGGTATCGACGCCGGCGATCGCCGAGAGGCGATGCGATTTCAGCCAGGCGTCGAAGTGCTGGGCGGCGCGCCAGTTCGAGGGCTCGGTGATATCGGTTGCGAGGACCGCGCCGCGGGCCGCCGGCGTCACCGTCTCGATGTCCTCGGGATTGGCGCCGACATTGCCGATATGCGGGAAGGTGAAGGTGATGATCTGCCCGGCATAGGAGGGATCAGTCATGATCTCCTGATAGCCGGTCATCGAGGTGTTGAAGCAGACCTCGCCCACCGCCTTCCCCTCGGCGCCGAGGCCTCGGCCGCGGACGACGGTTCCATCGGCCAGGACCAGGAGGGCGGTCGGCTTCGGAGTCTCGTCGGTCGGCGCCATGATGGCTCCCGTCTGTTGGCGGCTGCCGCGTTCTAGGCCGAACGGGATGCCGCGTCAAGCAACGGCGCGGCGCCGATTTCTGCGAAAAATCAATGCCTTGTATGCCATCTCGCCGCATTGTCAGGCGGGGACGAATCCGATAGGTTCGGCTCTTTCCCGCCACCAATGCCGCCAACCCGAGAGCGAGAACCCGCCATGCTGCGCGAGCGATTCAACGAGGACTTGAAGACCGCGATGAAGTCGCGCGACCAGGCCGCGGTCTCGACCCTCCGCATGATCAACTCGACTTTGAAGGATCGCGACATCGCGGCGCGTCCGCGCGGCGTCACCCAGGTCGATGAGGCCGAGATCGTCGACATGCTGCAGAAGATGGTGCGGCAGCGCCAGGAGAGCATCGAGCTCTACAAGCAGGGCGGTCGCCAGGAACTCGTCGACAAGGAGCAGGCGGAGATCGATCTCATCGAGCGCTACCTGCCGCAGAAGCTGAGCGAAGCGGAGCAGGCGGAAGCGATCGCGAAGGCGATCGCCGAGACCGGCGCCGCCGGCATCAAGGACATGGGCAAGGTGATGGCGAAGTTGAAGGAGGCCTATGCCGGCCGCATGGACTTCGGGAAGGTCGGGCCGGCCGTGAAGGCGCGACTCGGCGGCTGAAGAATCGGGGCGGCGTCCGGTTATCCCCGATATCCTTGCTTTCCACATTTCGTTGTTCTTAATTCGTTTTTCCAGTCTGCCCGAGGATGACTGGACCCTGAGCGGGTCTGGCGTCACAAGAAGTGGCGCAGTGTCGCTTCATCGCTGCCGGACCTGACGCGGAGATCCTCTTGGCCTTTTCGCCGGCCTTCCTCGAAGAGCTGCGCCGACGCCTGTCGATCTTCGACCTGGTCGGCCGCAAGGTGCGCCTCAGCCGCCGCGGCAGCCAGGCGACCGGGCTCTGCCCGTTCCACAATGAGAAGTCGCCGTCGTTCCACGTCTATGACGACGACGAGCCGCACTACCATTGCTTCGGCTGCGGCGCCCATGGCGATGCCATCACCTTCGTCATGCAGACCGAGGGCCTCGAATTCCGCGACGCGGTCGAGCGCCTCGCCGGCGAGGCCGGGCTCGAGGTGCCGAAGGACAATCCGCAAGACCGGGAGCGTGCCGAGCGCCAGGCGAGCCTCGGCACCGTCATGGAGGCGGCCTGCGCCTTCTTCGAAAAGTCGCTCACGGGCAGCGCCGGCGCCGGCTATCTCCAGCGCCGCGGCCTTGCTCCCGAAACCCTCAAGCGCTTTCGGCTGGGCTTTGCCCCGGACAGCCGCACCGCGCTGAAGAACCATCTCGCCAATCTCAACATCCCGGAGGCGCTCGGCATCGAATCCGGCATGCTGATCAAGCCGGAGGACGGCGGCGCCTCCTATGACCGGTTCCGCGGCCGGGTGATGTTCCCGATCGCCGACGCCAAGGGTCGGATCATCGCCTTCGGCGGCCGCACGCTCGGCGACGAGAAGCCGAAATACCTGAATTCGCCGGAGACGCCGCTCTTCTCCAAGGGGCGGCAGCTCTACAACCTGAACCAGGCGCAAAAGCCCGCCCGCGAGCAGGGCGAGATCGTGGTGGTCGAGGGCTATATGGACGTGATCGCTCTCGCCGAGGCGGGCTTCCCCCAAGCGGTGGCGCCGCTGGGGACGGCCTTGACCGAGGCGCAGATCGAGCTGCTCTGGCGCTTCGCCCCGGAGCCGATTCTCTGCTTCGACGGCGACACCGCCGGGCAAAAGGCCGCGGCCCGGGCGGTCGAGCGTGGAATGCCGATCCTGAAGCCCGGCCTCTCCCTGCGCTTTGCCTGGATGCCTGCTGGGCAGGATCCGGACGACCTCGCCCGGTCCGGCGGCGCCGCGGCGGTCCGGGCGGTCTTCGACCGGGCCGAGCCTCTGGTCCAGGTGGCCTGGGATCAGGTCCTCCAGGGTCCATCCGGGGCCGGGCGGAGCCTCGACACACCGGAGCGCCGCTCCGGCTTCCGCCGCGACCTGTTCGCCATGGCCGACCGGGTCCAGGATCCGGCAGTGCGACAGGCGTACCGCCAGGAGATCGAGTCCCGGTTGAACGGGATACTCACCCCGCGGAACCCCCAGGCGACGGCAGCAGGGGCCGTCCGGCCGGGGTCCTGGAAGGCCGGCCGGCCTTCCCGGGGCTTGGCGGTACCGGGTTACCTGCTTGAACCCGGCGGACAGGCCGCCAAGAGGGGGCTCGGCGGGCTGAAGATGATGCCATTCGAGACCATCCTGGCGGCCGTGATTAACCATCCCGAATTGCTGCACCGCCACAGCGAAGCCCTTGCGGCACAGGCATTTCCGGTGGGTCAGCTTGACAAGCTCAAGTGCGCCATTATAGACCACGCGGCCCGGTCTCCGCGGCTTGACTCCGGGGAGTTGCAGAGCCATTTGAGGGGCATCGGCTTTTCCGCAGCCCTCGATGGCCTCTTGGCGCGGACCGGCAGCAGCAAATGGACCCTTCCGGCGGCCGGGTTGGCCCAGGCCGAGGAAGGCCTTTTGCATGTGATGGGTGTGCTGCGGGAGCGCAACGAGGTGCGTGCAGAAATCGACGAAGCCGCCCTCCGGTTGCAGCAATCGCTGAACGCAGATGACCCGGGCACCGACGAAGGGGCAGCGACCGATGATTGGGAGCGCCTGCGCTCCCAGCAGAACAACGTTCTTGAGGGCGAGAGCCGCCGGAGTGATCTGGATCGGGACGATCCGATGGGATCGGTGACGGGCGGATTGATCAATTCGTGACGTGAGGCACAGCGTGGCGGCCGAGGGCGGCCGCAGGGTGCCGCGTCCGGGATACCGAGTGCGATAGGTGGATAGATGGCAGTGAAACCGCAGGCCAAGCCGGAGCCGGCGAAATCCAAGGACGAGGCTCAGGACGGCCCGCTGATGGACGGCCTCTCTGCGGCGTTCAGGAAGATGCTCGGCAAGGGCAAGGAGCGCGGCTATGTGACCGCCGACGAGCTCAACGCCAGCCTGCCGCCGGGCCAGACCAACGATCAGATCGAAGACATCTATGCGATGTTGAACGACTTGGGCATCAATGTCGTCGACAACGAGGAGCCCGAGGAAGGCGAGGGCGGCGAGGCCCAGCCCAGCGGCGAGACCGAGCAGGAGGAATCCCGTGCGGTCGGCAATCTCGACGACGCCGATGTCGGCCGCACCGACGACCCCGTGCGCATGTACCTGCGCGAGATGGGCTCGGTCGAGCTCCTGTCCCGCGAGGGCGAGATCGCGATCGCCAAGCGCATCGAAGCCGGCCGCGACATGATGATCGGCGGCATCGGCGAGAGCCCGCTGACGCACAAGTCGATCGTCGAATGGCGCGAGAAGCTGAAAGCCGGCCAACTGCTGCTCCGCGACATCATCGACCTCGATGCCACGATGGGCGGCAACCTGCCCGAGGGTACGTCGCTCGAAGGCCCCGTCGCCGCCTTCGAGGAGGAAGAGGAAGCCGAGGAAGCGGAGGGCGAGGAGGGCGCCGAGGGCGAGCCCAAGCCCGAAGGCGAGGGTGAAGGCGAAGGCGAGGAGGCAAACCTCTCGCTCGCCGCGATGGAGCAGACCCTGCTCCCGCAGGTGATGGAGACCTTCGACAAGATCGCAGCGCTCCACAAGAAGCTGGAGAAGGTCCAGCTGAAGCGCCTGGAGACCATCCGCGGCGGTGAGGAGCTCAACCCCCGCAGCGAGAAGAACTACGAGAAGCAGAAGTTGGAGATGGTCGAGCTGATGCGCTCGGTCAAGCTCAACAACTTCCGCATCGAGTTCCTGGTGGAGGAGATGTACGACCTCAACCGGCGCCTGATGGGGATGGAAGGCCAGCTGCTGCGCCTCACCCAGAAGGCCGGCGTCAAGCGCGAGGAGTTCCTGCAGCGCTATTACGGCGCCGAGCTCGATCCGAAGTGGCTGCAGAAGGTCGGTCGCCTGACCTCGAAGGGCTGGAAGAACCTCGCCGCCGACCACAAAGACGAGGCGAAGAACATCCGTACCCAGATCGGCGAGATCGCCGAGCAGGTCAACCTGCCGATCGGCGACTTCCGCCGCATCGTCAACGTGGTGCAGAAGGGCGAGCGGGAGGCAGCGCGGGCGAAGAAGGAGATGGTGGAGGCGAACCTCCGCCTCGTGATCTCGATCGCCAAGAAGTATACCAACCGCGGCCTGCAGTTCCTCGATCTCATCCAGGAAGGCAATATCGGCCTGATGAAGGCGGTCGATAAGTTCGAGTATCGCCGCGGCTACAAGTTCTCGACCTATGCCACCTGGTGGATCCGCCAGGCAATCACGCGCTCGATCGCCGACCAGGCGCGCACCATCCGCATCCCGGTGCACATGATCGAGACCATCAACAAGCTGGTCCGCACCTCGCGCCAGATGCTGCACGAGATCGGCCGCGAGCCAACGCCTGAGGAGCTGGCCGAGAAGCTGCTTATGCCGCTCGAGAAGGTGCGGAAGGTCCTGAAGATCGCCAAGGAGCCGATCTCCCTCGAGACGCCGATCGGCGACGAGGAGGATTCCCATCTCGGCGACTTCATCGAGGACAAGAACGCCGTGCTGCCGCTCGACGCCGCGATCCAGGCGAACCTGCGCGAGACCACGACCCGCGTCCTCGCCAGCCTGACCGCCCGCGAGGAGCGCGTGCTCCGCATGCGCTTCGGCATCGGCATGAACACCGACCACACCCTCGAGGAGGTGGGCCAGCAGTTCTCGGTCACCCGCGAGCGCATCCGGCAGATCGAGGCCAAAGCCTTGCGCAAGCTGAAGCATCCCAGCCGCTCGCGGAAGCTCCGGAGCTTCCTCGACACCTGAGGCTGGCTTCCGATCCGGGCCTTGTAGGGAGGCGCCTTGCAAGGCCCGATCGCCCAGGCTGCCGCACTCGCCATCTACGGCAACGATCGCTTCAATGGGCATGAGCGCCCGGGCTTCTGGCCCGGCGCGACGGTATTCAACTACTGTAAGTCGGTCCGTTTCGTGGCGCTTGAGGGCGACCTGCGGGCGCCCGTCGAGACGCCTTTTGCGGACGACCCCGCCGCCTGGATCGGCGCTCTTCAAGATGCCGGAATCCGCCGCCTGCGTCTCCATTATTTGCCGGGCCATCATCCGCTGATGACCGACCGGCTGTCGGTCGCGTTTGCCGGCGGCGGTGGCCGGTGGCTGATCGAGGCCCTGCACGACCGGGGCGCGGATCTGTGGGAGGCAAAGTGGTCGCTCGGTGACCGCAAGGATCCCGAGCGCCGGATCTGGCTGGTCGCCTATGGCCGGGTGCAGTCCGACGGCGCGCCGCTGGAGCTCGCCGAGCGTCCGCTTGATGCGATCAAGCGCGACCTCGACGCGGCGCTGGCGGAGGCCGAGGCGTTCGCGACGGCGAAGGATCTCGCGGATTTCGCCGGAGCGTTTCGTGACGCCCGGGCGACTCTGACGTCAGCCGCGCCGTTTTCCGGCGTCTATCATACGGACATGGCGCCGACCGCCGGCCTGCCGCTCGAAGCGAAGCAGCTGCTGGCGGCGACCCAGGCCGGCTGGGTCTTCGGCGGCATGGGTTCCTGGAACGACCTCAGCTTCCCCGGCGCGGAGGGCCGGGAATACGACCGGCTCTCCGAGCGCCTCTTTGCGCTCATGGTCGAGGCCATCCACAGCGCGGTGAACGTTTCCGCGCATTGACCGGCGCCGATACCAAAGAGCGGCCGGAAGCCCTGCTTCTGCTCTTTCCTCATCGCGGCGTCTCGGGCAGGCTCCTCTAACCATAGGCAGGGGAGAGTTCCGATGGCCGATCGCATCCTCGTTCTCTACGGCTCCTATCGCCGCGACCGGATGGGCATCCGGCTCGCCGACTATGCGGTGGCGGAGCTCAAGGCCCGAGGCAACGACGTCGAACTGATCGATGCGAAGGCGATCGGTCTCCCGATGCTCGACCGCATGTACAAGGAGTATCCGGCCGGTACCGCGCCGGAGCCCTTGCAGGCGCTCGCCGACAAGATCCGCAACGCGGACGCCTTCCTTTTCATCACCGGCGAATACAATTGGGGCCCGCAGCCCGGCTTGAAGAACCTCACCGACCATTTCCTGGAGGAATGGTTCTGGCGCCCGGCCGCCATCCTCAGCTATTCGGCCGGGAGGATCGGCGGTGCCCGCTCCAACCTCACTTGGCACGGCATTCTCTCGGAGATGGGCATGGTGGTGATCTCCAGCACCATCACCGTCGGTCCGATCGCCGAGGCGTTCGACGAGAACGCCAAGCCCAAGGGCGACGGTGGCGCCGCTTTGGCACGCGCCTTCCCCCGCTTCGCCGACGACCTCGCCTGGTGGACGGAAGCCGCGAAAGCGCAGCGCGCAAAGCGCAAGCCGCCGTATTGAGCGTGGGCTCACGGCACGCGTTGACAGGATCGGTCGGCGGATCGAGAATCCCGCTCGACTCGTCGGTCTGACGGCGCACAGGCAAGGCAGGAGCCGTCATGCCGACCCGAGAGCGAGGGGATGGTGGGCGGCAGATCGCTGCTAAAGACCGTACGGAGATTCTCCTCAGCCGCCGCCGGGACGGTGCCGCCGGGAGCGCTGCTGTCGCTGGAACGCTGGGCGCGTGGCCGCGAAGACTGCAGGCTGCTGCGCGACTCCGACTACGCGATCGTCTCTTATCCGAAGAGCGGCCGGACCTGGCTCAACGTCATCCTCTCCAAGTATTTCCAGCTTCGTTACGATCTGCCGGACTATCTGCTCATCCGCCATGACAACCTGCACCGGCGCAATCCCTCGATCCCGACGATCCTGTTCACGCACGATTCTCACATCCGCGACTACACGCGGAGAGGGAGCAGCAAGGCGCCGTTCTATGCCAAGCCGACCATGCTGCTCATCAGACACCCTGCCGACACCGCGATCTCGCTGTATTTCCATTGGCGGCATCGCATGCAGCCCGGCAAGACCGCGCTCAGCGAATTGCCGGCGCACGGCACCGATATCGCACTCTTTCAGTTCGTCATGCGGGAGTTCGGGCTGCCGAGGGTGGTCCGGTTCCTGAACGAATGGGCCCGGGAGATCCCGCGGGTCGAGAATCTTCTGCTGGTGCGCTACGAGGATTTGCGCGTAAACCCGCACGCCGAGGTCGGGCGCATGCTGCGCTGGATGGCCCAGGATCCGAGTGACGCCGAGATCGCAAGCGCCGTCGAGTTCGCTTCGTTCGAGAACCTGAAGCAGCTGGAGGCGCGGGATCTGTTCAGGGCCAACGGAAGCAAGGGCCTGTCCCCGGGAGACCGCAGCAACCCCGATTCGTTCAAGGTGCGGCGCGCCAAGGTTAACGGCTATTGCGACTATTTCGACGCCGACCAGGTGCGCGAGATAGAGGACTGTATCCGGGACCGGCTGGATCCCGCCCTGGGCTACGGGGAGGCGCCACCCGCGCCCCCGGTCGGCCCGATGGCGACACCCGAGCCTCAATCCATGGCGTCGTCCGATTTGATTGGAACGACTATCTCACGGCCGCCGAAATAGCGCGCATCAGCGTTGTTGAGCACCATGAGGAAATCGCGGTCGGAGGATCAGGAAAATCTGATTCCGACCCAGATTTTCGCACTAACATGGCGAATCGACCGTCATTGCATATGGAGCCGAGCGCATCATGGAACACGACCAGACATCGGCAGCCGTCGCGCCCCGCAATGCACCGATGATCGACCGCCTCCTGGACCGGTTCACGCGCCACTTTGCCGACTCGCCGGTATCGTTCGACGTCGCGATGCCCGAGGGCGCGGTGCGACATTTCGGGCCCGGGGCATCGAGCTTCAAGGTCTCGCTCAACAACAAGCGCGCGGTCCGGGCGCTGGCCAGCCTCGACGAAGGGCGCTTCGGCGATGCCTATCTCGCCGGGGATATCGACATCGAGGGCGACATGCTGCGCCCCTTCGAGCTCCGGAGCTCGATGAAGGACTTTCACCCGCTGGTCGCCGCCTGGCGCTTCATCCAGCCGGCTTTGTTCGGCCAGCTGAAGACCAATCGCGAGGCGATCACCGCGCATTACGACATCGATCCGGAATTCTTCCTGAGCTTCCTCGATCCCGCGCTGCCCTGCTACACCCAAGGCACCTATCAGCGCTCCGACGAAACGCTGGAGGAGGCGACGAGACGAAAATTCGAATATTGCTTCGAGCAATGCCAGCTCAAGCCCGGGGACCATATCCTGGAGATCGGGCCCGGCTGGGGTGCCTGGCTCGAATATGCTTCGCGCCGCGGCGTCAAGTGCACCGGCATCTCGATATCCCAGACCTCCATCGACTATCTCGCCGACAAGGGCAAGCGTCTCGGCCTCGAATGGGAACTGATCTTTTCCGATCTTCTGCAGTACCAGACCGACCGCAAGTACGACGCGATCGTCATCATGGGCGTGATCGAGCATCTGCCGCAGTACAAGCAGGTGCTGGATCGCTTCCTGACGCTGCTGAAGCCCGGAAAGCCGGTCTTCCTGGACGGCAGCGCCTGCACCAAGAAATACGAGCTCTCGTCCTTCATGGTGAAGTACATCTATGGCGGGAACCACTCCTTCCTGGTCCTGCACGACTTTCTCGCGAACCTGGCAAAGACGCCCTTCGAGGTGATGGAGATCTTCAACGACCGGGAGAGCTATTTCCTGACGTTCAAGCAATGGGCCACCAACTTCGACGCGAATCGCGATCGGGTGATCGAGCGGTTCGGCGAGTTCAACTATCGGCGGTTTCGCCTCTATCTCTGGGGCGCGGCCTACGAGTTCCTGAGCCGCAGCCTCGATTGCTACCGGATGATCCTGCGGGCGCCGCAATAGGGAGGAAGGGTCCGACAGGCCAGACCGCCGAGCCGGAGCCTGCGACGCGAGCGAAGAGTGGTGGGCCCGGCAGGACTCGAACCTGCGACAACACCGTTATGAGCGGCGCGTTCTAACCACCTGAACTACAGGCCCATAAGGTCAGAAACTCGGTGAAGCGATACCAGATATCCGGCGCCCGGGCCAAGACCCTCCTGCCGGCCCATGACCTGCCGGAAACCCCTATCGGCGACGTCGCTGCCGTCCGTGCCATCCTGATTGCCGCGGCCAAGGCGCGCCGTTCGACCTCCTATGCCGAGACGCTCGACGCCCTGGGCCACCATTTCAGTCGGCCGAAGATGCGGGCGCTGTGCAAAACCCTCGACGCCGTCGACACGGCGGCGATCGCCGCTGGCGAACCGGAGCTTGCCGTCCTGGTGGTGCGAGAATCCGACCGGCTGCCCGGACAGGGCTGGTGGGTCGGGAAGGTCCATGAGCTCGGCTATGAGGGTCTCTGGACCGGACCGGCCGCCATGGACTTCGTGCGCCGCCGTCAGAAGCTGGCCTTCGACTATTGGGCCGCGCCGAAGCAGCGGAGCCGGACCAAGCGCCCTACAGGGCCTCCTAAGCCTGCACCGCGCGCGCGAAAGCGGCGAGCTCGCGATTAAAGCGCGCTGGATCCTCGAGGAAGGGCGCATGGCCGGCGCCCTCATACCAGCTCACCTTGGCCGTCGGGCAGTTCTTCAGCGCATAATCCGCGGCGCTGGGGAGCGCCACCGTCTCCGCCGTGCCGTGGCTGATCAGCACCGGGACTTTCAGCTCGGCCAACAGAGGCGCGTAGTCCCGATGCGGCTTCTGGGTCAGCGCATAGCGGGTGAAGCGCGGCGTCATGCAGTTGAAGGCGATCAAAGTCTCCAGGTCCTCCGCCGGGATCGGTCGGCCGAGGCAGGCATGGACAAAGCGGCGCATCGCCGCAATTTCGGTCGGCATGTCCTCGGAGATCGAGCCCGTGTGAAAGTCGTGAAAGCCGCGCCCGACGAAATGCGGCGCCGGCTCGCCCACCACCACGCTCCAGCCGACATAGTTCACGCCGGCGACATTGCCATCGCCATACCCTTCCAGATAGTCGGAGACGACGTAACCGCCATAGGACCAGGCGACCAGCACCGGGCGCGCGAGGCCGCGCTGCTCGATCACGGCGGCTATGTCCGCCGCCCAGATCTCTGCGCTGGCATAGGCCGCGACCTCTTCGGGTTTCTCCGACATCCCGTGGCCCCGCAGGTCGAGGGCGACAAGGCGGAATTCGTCCGCGAGCGGGCTCTCCAATTGGCGGCGAAAGGCGAGGTGGTGCTGCGACCAGCCATGCACGAAGAGGATGGGTGGCGCGTCGCGGCGGCCCCATTCGCGCAGATGGAGCCGCGTGCCTCCGCCGCCGATGACCGTCGCCGCTTCCCCGGATCCTGCCACGTGCCTACCCCTCCCGTGTCGCGGCAATCTTAGCGCGGGGCGTCCGGTGGCGCCGGTTCGATTTACGATTTCCGCCGATCCTTGCCCCGCGAGGGTTGGGACCGCGCTGCGAAACGGCTGAGGAGCCATTTTTGTGTGATGATTCTCACGGTTCCGCCGCGCCAGGATTGAAGTCGCACACCCTTAGGTTTATCGTTCGTTCGGCTTCGCAGCGGTGCCGGGAGTCGGGCACCGCCGGGCCGGCTCGCACGCAAGTAAGGCGCTTCATCGAACCCGCGGGGGGAATATGAAGAACTACTTGAAGGAGATGAGCGTCGGCGAAATCATCGATGGCAGCCTGCGCCTCTACATCGCGAATTTCGGCGCCCTGTTCATCATCTACCTGCTGCCGCTCGTCATCGTCGATTTTATCGCGGACCTTGGGCTCCGCGCCCTGACCGCGACCCACGCCGATCTCGCCGCTTCCCTGGAATCCAGCCGGGCGGACGTTGTCGTGGAGCAGATGGTCGGTAATCTCGTCCGGCTGGCGGTCACGATCCTCGCCTCCGCGGCGATCACCGTCGCCGTGTCCGATGCCTGTCGCGGCCAGAAGCCTGGCGTGCTGCGCTCCTATGTCCGGGTCTATCAGCTGATCGGCAAGTTCCTCTGGACCTACCTGCTGCTGACGGTCGCGATCCTGCTCGGCTTCGCGCTGCTGATCGTGCCGGGCGTCGTCGCCTGCGTCTTCCTGATGTTCGCGATCTCCGCGGTCATGATCGAGCGTCGCGGCGGCTTCGACGCGCTCCGGCGCAGCATCGCCCTGGGCAAGGGCTATTACTGGCGCAACTTCGGCGTTATTGCGCTGACCCTGATCGTCGCCATCGTAGGCCAGCTGCTGCTCGCCTTCGTCGCCGGCATGATCGTCTACATGGTGGACGACGTCGAACAACCGGGCGTTCTCTCCAAGCTGGTGCTCTCCGTGCTGACGAGCGTGCTGGCGCCGTTCCCGCTGATCGCCGGCGTCTTGCTCTACTACGACATCCGGGTTCGGAAGGAGAACTACGATCTTGCGACACTGACCCAGGAGCTGCTCGGCGGCTAGCGGTCGTCCCTATCCATCGCGTACCGAGACTGTACCGTCCATCGCTCGAAAGGAGACGCGCATGGAACTGCCGAATGATCCGACGGTCTACATCATCCTCATCGTCGTACTGGCCCTGGTCGTCGGCTTCGCGGTCTGGCGCCGCTACAACGTGGTTCTGAAGCGCGGCGACACCGAGCTCCGGCTGGAGCAGCCCTCGGAAAACGCCGGCGCCGGTCCCGGCGCGGCAACGGCCGGGGTCTCGGTCGGCCAGGGCATGACGATCAGCAACAGCAAGGTCGGCAATATCACCGGGGTCAAGGCCATGGGTCGGGTGTCGCCGATCCCGTCCGTGGATGTGCTGTCGGGCGCCAAGGCGGAGAACGCCGAGATCGGCGACATCACGGGCGTCAACCAGGGCGGCAAGACCCGGTAGCGCAATGCCCGAAGCCGCCGCCGGCTATCTCGACGCGCTGCTCGCCGAGTTCGTCAACCGCGAGGACGAGGTCAAGGCTTTCATCCGTCTCCTGGAGGACGGCACCCGGACCGTGCTTGCAGTCTGGGGCGAGGGCGGCGTCGGCAAGACCTCGCTGCAAGCCAAGATGAAGCACGAGCTGGCGCTGCGGAGTCTGCGCAAGGCGGAGATCGCCTGGAACGACACCTACAATTACGACTACCTCGCGATCATGCGGAAGCTGCGCGACGATTGCGGGGTCGATCATTTCAAGTCCTTCACCGACCTCGTCAACTACTTCACGGTCCCGGAATACAACCTCAACATCAACCTGCAGGGCGGCGTCAACGTGCTGCAGGATGCGAAGTTGGAGAACACCCAGGTCCGCGACATCACCGGCATCGTCATCAAGGACCTGATGCTGGACAAGCCGCGCACCGACAAGGACGTGCCCGAGGCCGAGCGCGTGATGCGCCTGACCGACGCTTTCATTCCGGGTCTCGCCGCGGCCACCGCCGGCGCGCCTTTCGTTATCTTCATGGACGCCGCGGAGAAGATGGCCGACAAGACCCGGAGCTGGATCTGGGACGGGCTCCTCACGCATGCCCGCGACGGCAAGCTGCCCGGCGTCAAGTTCGTGATCTGCGGGCGGGCGGAGCCGAAGCCCGACGCGTCCTTCAAGTACACCTGCCAGGTCCGACAGCTCCAGCCGCTGAAGCTGGAGCACATCGAGGCCTATCTCGAAAAGCGCGGGCTGAAGCAGGGCCGTGAATTCGCGATGCTGCTGCTCGCGGTCTCCAAGGGCAACATCCTCGAGCTCTCGAACCAGGTCGATGCCTATCTCAACCTGATGGAAGCCGCTCAGGGCCGGTGATGAACGACCGGCCGCTCTCCCTGGCCGATTTCACCGCGGCCCTCCAGGCGGCGGCCCAGGATCCCGGCGGCAGCGTCGAGCTGCTGCTGCGGACCTTGCCGCCGCGGAAGGCGGCTCTGCTGCGCGCCGCCGCCATCCCGCACGATTTCGATGCCGACCTGCTGCAGGTCCTGGAGCCGGGCTTGGGGCAGACCCAGGCCGAGACGCTCTGCACCGAGTTCCTGAAGCTCTCGATGGTGACCACGGTCGAAGGCGCGCTGAAGATCCACGACCAGGCGCGTCAGCACCTGTTCCGCTCCTGGCTCGGCGCGGATCGGCGCGAGGCGTTCCGCGACCTCAGCGGCCGGCTGGCCGCGCATTTCGAGGCGCTGAAGCAGACGGCGGTCGGCGCCGCCCAATCCGTGGCGGAGAACCGGCAGATCTTCCACCTCATCGGCGCGAACGAGGCGGCAGGGTTCGAGGCCTTCAAGACCCGGTTCCAGAGCGCGCGCAAGCAGTTCGAGCTCGCCGAATGCGAGGCGCTGCTGCGGCTGGTGCGCGAATATGGCGAATCGATAGAGCCCGTGCGGCGGCTCTGGATCATCCATCTCGAGGGCGACCTCCGCGCCGACCTCCGCCGCTTCGACGAGGCGAAGGCCGCCTATCAGGCTGTGCTCGCCGACCCGCAGGCGACGCCGGAGCTCCGCGCTCGCTCCTGGTATCGGATCGGCAATCTCGAGCGGGAGCAGCGCCACTGGGCGGAGGCTGAGACCGCCTATGGCGAGGCGCGCAACGCGGCGGCGGCCGTGAAGTCCGAGGGCCTAGGCTTCCGCATCACCGACGGGCTCACGGCGGTCTATCGCGAAACCGGCCGGCTGGACGAGGCGGAGGCGATGCTGGAGCGCGCGATCAAGCGCGCGGGCGAGGTCGGCAACCGCGCCTCGCTCACGGTCTTCTACAACAGCATGGGCATGCTGCTGCAGAAGCGCGGCGACACCGGCCCGGCGATCGAGGCCTTCAAGCAGAGCCTGGCGCGGCTCCGGGAGGAGGGCGAGACCTTCCGGCAGGCACAGGTGTTGAACAACCTTGGCCTCGCCTATGCCGACAGGACCGAATGGGCTGAAAGCCAGCGTTATCTCGAGGACTGTCTCCGGATCGAGGAGCAGCGCGGGCACACACTTGGCCAGGCGAAGACCCTGCACAATCTGGTCCGCGCCTATATAGCCCTCGGCCAGGAGTCGAAGGGCTTGGAAACCGCCGAGCGCGCGGCCGGCCTGTTCGTCGATGTCCGGGACTGGTTCCACGCCGCGGTGGTGAAACGGATGATGGGCCGCATTCAGCGGCGCGCCCGGCGCTATCCCGAGGCGCGCAAGGCGTTCGGCGAATCCCTCGGCCTCTTCCAGCAAGCCGGCGATGACGGCGAGGCCGCGGCGACGCAGGTGGAGCTGAGCGAAGTCGAGCGCCGGCGCCGACTCCCCTGGTACATCTGGGTTGCCCTCGTCCTCTTCGGCCTGCTGGTCCTGGTCTTCCTGCTCGCCATCGCCGGCGATCTCTGACGCCGGCATCAGCCGTCCCCCTTGCTTTATCGTCTCGACTCTGCCGATATCCCGCGCGAAAGCCACGGCCGACGGCCGCAAGCCACGAGGCGACGGGGGATAGACGCTGCGCATCTGGGCCATGATCTCTCCCCGAGCCGGCGACAACGCCCAGGTCCTGGCGGTCACGGACGCGCTCGGCTTGCCGTTCGAGACCCGGCGCTTCGCCAACCGCTCCGGCGCCATAGCCCTCAATCTGCTGGGCGGGCCGGCTGCGGCGCGTTCGCGCGTGGAACATCTGGACGCGATGGCGGCACCCTGGCCGGACCTGCTCCTGGCGGCCGGCACCCAGAGCGAGCCGATCTGCGCCGATCTCCGTCAAGCCATGACCCGCGACCGGCATCGCGCGCGCCAAGTGTTCCTCGGCCGGCCCTGGATGCATCCCGACCGCTACGATCTGGTGGTGACGACACCCCAATACCGCGTGCCGCCCGCTGCCAACGTCATGGAGATCGATCTCCCGCTGCATCGCGTGACGCCGGCCGTGGTAGCGCGCGAGGCGGCGCTCTGGGCGCCCAAGGTGGCGGAGTTGCCGGAGCCGCGCATCGCCGTCCTGGTCGGCGGCGCGATCAACCGCTATTCCATGGACGGCCGCACCGCACTCCGCATCGCCCGAGAGGCAGGCGCCTACGCCGCCCAACGCGGCGGCTCGCTGTTGATCCTCGGCAGCTATCGCACGCCGGCGTCGGCGATGCGGGCGCTGACCGAGAACCTCGCCGTGCCCGCGACCGTCTTCGACTGGCAGCGCGCGCGGCGCGAGGGCAACCCCTATCTCGGCTTCCTCGGCCTCGCCGCCGAGATCATGGTGACGGGCGACAGCATGACCATGCTGGCCGAGGCCGCGGCGACGGGGAAGCCGGTCTTCATCTTCGATCTCGGCGAGGGACGCTATGCGATGCGCCGAACGCCACCGGCCGAGCCGAGGACGTCGCCCGCAGGACTGCCGCCGCTGGGCAGCCGGTTCAAAGCCTGGGCGCTCGACCGCAAGGTCAAGGTGACCAATGGAATCATCCCGGTCCGGCTGCACCGCGATACCCGGCACATCCACGACCGGCTGCTCGCGGCGGGCCGCGCCGCCTGGTTCGGCGACCCGTTCCGCGCCGGCAATCCGTCGCCCATACCCGACGACGCGGCTAAAGTTGCCGCGCGGATCCGCGCAATGATGGCGGAGAAAAACTAGCCGATCGCGCTCAGGCCGCGATGGGGCTTGGGGCCGCCGCCATCCGCTTCAGGACGTCGAAGGCGTCATGGCGGATGTGGTTCGCCCGCATATGGGTGCGGAGCAGCGCCTCGGTGACGATGCCCTTATCCAGGCACTCCTTCAGCAGGCCGAAGAAGAACTTCTCCTGGTTGGGATCGGGGTGCGGCTGGTAGTGGCCGAGCAGGCCGTAGTTGCCGAACACCTTGCGCCGCGCGGCCATCAGCCAGATCCAGGGCTGGAAGTAGCTGATCCGGTCCGGCGGGAAGAAATCGACATGCAGGCCTGTCTTCCAGGGCTGAGTGCGCCGCTTGGTGTTGTGGATCATCTTGGTCTGCGGCGTGAGATTGTCGAAGTCGTTCCATTCCGGCTCGAAGATGCCGATGGTCGACTCGTCCTCCAGGGCGAGGCCGGTCCAGTCGATGTAGTCGCGCTTCAGCTCGAAGAGCTCGTTGAACTGCTTCTCGACCTGCCAGTGCCTGAGCTTCGCGCATTCGAGCAGCATCACGCTGGTCGAATACTTCTTCCGGGTGTTCTGCAGGCGGCACATGATCGCCTTGCCCTGCATGTCGCGGTTCAGGAGCTCCATGATGTCGCCGACCGCGAACACGTCGGGATCGATCACCACGGCGCGGCCCTGATAACCCATCAGCTCCGGCGGCATGAAGCGGGTCGGCGTGAAGGACTGCAGGTCGTCGTTCTGCCAGGGGCGCTTCACCCCGTCGCGCAGGTAGATCTGGCCTTCGCGCGCCTGGAAGTACGGATAGTCCTCCGCGTGCATGATCTTGACGTCGAAAGCGTCGGGCGTCTTCGAGTTGCGCTTCAAGGAATGGGATGAGACCAGCGCCCCGATCAGCTGTTTCTCGTTGGTCTGGATGAAGACGCAGGGCTTCACGGACATGGTTTGCTCGCTCTCCCGTTCATTCTGCCGCGCTCTGGGCGGCGCTGTCGTAACCGAACACCGGATCGAGATGGGCTCGGATATAGGCCTCGATCTCGCGCACCTGGTCGTCGTCGAAGTAGTCGCGGAAGCCGCCGACCTTGGCGCGCCGGACCTTGTAGGAGTCCGGATTGCCGGTGTCGCCCGGCGCGATCCGCTTCCCGGAGGAGGCGAAGGCCTGCTGCGATTCCAAGCGCTTCAGGTTCTCGAACGAGGCGAACTCGACGCAGTCGCGGACCTCCTGGTCGCTCGGGTTCTGCCCGAGCCAGGTCAGGATGCGCGCCATCTCGCGCGCCGGATCGGATCGCAGGTCCTCATAGCGGACGGTGAGCAACCGCTTCAGTCGCGGCATCTCCCGCGCCCACTCGTTCAGGAACGCGACCGCGCGTTCAAGGCCGGCCTCCTGGTGCATCACGAAGTCGAAGATCGAGACCTCGGCGCCGTGCGCCGGATAGCGGTTCAGGGTCTTCTTGTGCGGGCGCATGCGGTAGCGCCACTGGAAGAACTGCGAGACCGCGACGTCGCCGGGATGCCGGACCAGCAGCACCGTCGCCTTGTCGTAGAACGCGGTCTTCAGGTCGCCGCAGCCGACATAGTCGCGGATGTAGTTGTCGTGGGTGAACAGAATCTTCGGAATGCCCCGGTTCTTGCGGTGCAGGTTGTCGAAGTTGAAGAGCACGCATTCCTTGAGCTGGAAGCGGGTCTGGAAGAAGCGCGCGATCATGGTGTTGAGCCAGGTCCGCCCGCTCTTCCCGAAGGAGACCACGGCAAAGTCGGCCCGCTGGAGGTTCCGGGTGTCTTCCCGCCCCCGGGCATGCCGTTGCATGGCCCTCCGGGTGCGGGCGGGGGCCAGGTTTGCGGCTTTCTCGGTGATCACGCGCACGACGCGGTCGATGGTGGTGTCGAGCAATTTACTTCCTACTGTTGTTCGCTCGGAAATCGTCGCCAAGGGCCGCTGGAATCGAGGCGGCCGGATTTTCGCCAGGGACACCGGCGATGGCAAGGCGATATAGTGCCACGCCCAGCCGGCCAAGACCAAGCCTCTGTAATCATTCTGACTAGGCAAATCAGCCCGAACATTATGCGCCTTTCCACCTGGAGCGACGCCGGTTTCGGCCGGATGAGGCAGGAGATCGCGGACGCCTTCCTGCCCATGGTCCGCGGGGAAGCGCCGGCCGGCGACCCCGACTGGGCGCGCTACGTCTGGAAGCGGCAAAAGCGCATGATGCGCTGGCTGGTGAAGCGCCGACTGGGCAAGTTGCCGGCGCAGCCTCGGCACGAGGACGCGATTCGCGACGAGTACGGCACGGTCTGGGACCGGGGCTATTCCCGCTATTGCCTGAAGCCCGAAGTCAATCCCAAGCCCTGGATCTGGGAAGGGCACCGCTATTGGGCCGACAGCATCGCCGCCACCCGATTCCGGCAAGTGATCCTCGCGCGCGTGCTCGAGCGCGCGAAGCCGCGCCGGGTGCTGGAGGTCGGCTGCGGCAACGGCATCAACCTGATCCTGCTGGCCTGCCGCTTCCCGGAGATCGAGTTCACCGGCCTCGAGCTGACCCCGGCCGGCCACGCCGCGGCAACGCGGTTCCAGGCCGAGAACGCCACTTTGCCAGAAGACATGCAAGCCTACGCACCCCTGCCGCTGGCCGATCCCACGGCGTTCCGTCGTATCCGCTTCGTCGAAGGCACGGCGGAGACGCTGCCTTTTGCCGATGCCGCCTTCGACCTCACCATGACGGTGCTGGCTCTGGAGCAGATGGAGATGATCCGGCCGCGCGCACTCTCGGAGATCGCGCGGGTGACTGCGAGCCAAGCCTTGCTGCTGGAGCCGTTCAAGGAGCTCAACAGCTTCGGCTGGCGCCTCTTGAACCGGATCCGGCGCCACTACTTCGCCGGCCGCGTCTCGGAGCTCGCGCGCTACGGGTTGGAGCCGGAATTCGTGGTCGGCGATTATCCTCAGAAGGTGTTCCTACGCACCTGCGCCGCGGTCTGCCGCAAGCGCCCGAGATAAGACGGAAGAGCGCCAGGGATTAGCGTCAGGGTTTGAAGAGCGCGACGATGCGCGCCACGACCTCGGCGACCTCGTCGGGTGGGGCCGGGGCATCGGTCGGGAACGGATCGCCGAACCAGACTGCGTGGCCGTCGGCGACCAGTCGGCGCGGCACGGCCATGAGGTCGCGGTGATGCCGGAGCGCTCCCAGCCGGTCGAGCAGCGCGCCGAGTCGACGCTCCAGAGCCTTCCAGCCGAAGAGGCCATCGACCAGTGCCGAGAGCGGCCCGGCGGCGAGCCATGATCCCGGCGGCAGCCGGTAGATCGCCAGCGGCCGGCCCAGCCTTGCCACTTCCATCTGCATCGAGAGACTGTCGCTGGTGACCACGAAAAGGTCGGCGAGGCCGAGCAGCGCGCGATAGGGGTTGCGCGTGTCGTTCGCGCGCCATTCGTGCATCTGTGTGCCGGCCGGCAGCTCCCGCTTCAGCGCCGCCACCACTTCGGCCGGCGTACGACGGCTGGTGGTGACAAAGAGCGTCCCGGCGAGTCGCTCGGCCAACGCGCCGAGATCGCGCCCCAGCCGCTCCGCCGTTCCGCGGTCGAAGCGCACTTCCTTGGTGGCGCCGCCGATCATAACCGCGATGAGAGGACGGGGCGAGGCGGCGAATTCCGCCCGCCAGACCTCGGTCTCCGCGGCAATCGCCGCGCGGTCGATCCGCTGCAGCGGATAGCGCACCCGCAAGGTGTTGGCGCGCGGCGGATAGCGGTACTGCTCGGACACAACGGCAAGGTCGAAGCGCTCGATCATGCCCTTGGGCGCGCCCAACAGCGCGATCTTGCTCTTGCCGCCCGACTGTTCCTGGATCCACAGCGCCACCATCGACATGCGCCGGCCGATGGCGACGATGAGGTCGGGCCACGGTCCCTCGAGGGGATCCGAGCGCGCCCGATCCACGTGGTGCAGCGAAGCCTCGACCTTCGGCTTGCCGAGCGCGAATTCCGGCTTCACCGCGATGCGCTTCGCGATGCTCGGCCAGGGGAGGTCGGCGGCGACCGCCTCCGCTTGGGCATTGTCGCCGCCCTTATCCGAGAGCACCAGCCAGACCAGCGGCACGGCCGATTGCAATGTGAGGGGACGCGGCGTCGGCATCGACTCGACGGCGGCGGTCGCGCGATCGGCGGTCATGCCGGCTGGCCGGCACCCGTCGCGCCAACGGCGGGACTACCCGTGGTCGAAGCTCCGGTCGGGCCTTGCGCGATCGGCGTTGCCGCCGCGCTGCGCGTGCCGGCGCCCTTGCCCGGCTGCACCAGGCTGCGCACGCGCTCTACAGCGCGCTGCAGGTCGTCGCTCGGCAGCGCGCGGACTGTCGTGCCGGAAGAGTCGCCGAGCCAATGCGCCCGGCCGCTGGCGATCACCTGATCTTGGATCAGCCGGAGGTCGCGGCTGCGATTGAGCTTGAACGGCGGCAGGTGAATCGCGATCGCATAATGCAGGCCCAGCAGGCCTTGGTCCTTCAGCTGCGACCAGCGCCACCACTGCCGGATGCGGGGATCGCGCTGTACGCGTGGACTATGCATTGCCGCCAGGCCGCCGCCGAACTCGAAGATGTAGACTTGGCGGTCGGTGGCGCAGGCCTCGGTCAGCATCGAGAGACTGTCACCGGTGACGATGATCTCATCGGCCAAGGCGAGATAGCCGAGATGCGGGTTATCCGGATCGTTCTCGCGAAAGCGATAGAACTGGCATGGCACGTCGATCGCCGCCTCGAGCGCGCGCATGGCCCCCTTGGTCGTGCGGGCGCTGGTCGAGACCAGCAGCGTGCCGCCCTGGGCCCGGGCGAAGTCGCTGGCCTCGCGGCCGAGCCGGCGCGCGCTCTCACGGCTGAAGACATAGGGGCCGCTCGACCCGCCGACCATGAGGGCGATCCAGGGCCGCGGCAGGTTGCCGATGCGCGGCGCCCAGGCGGCGGCCTCCGCCGTCAGGCGCTCCTTGGTCGCGAGATGCAGGGGGAACCGGTTCAGCAGCTGTACGCCGTGCTTGGGCAGGCGGAACTGCGGTGTCGTGATCAGGCAGTCGAGCTGCGGCTGCGGCGTCCACGGCCGGCCGATCACCACGATCTTGGAGCGCCCGCCGGACTTCTTGCGGATCCATTTCGCCGGGGTCTCGTTCTGCCGGCCGGCGAGGATCACGAGATCCGGCCAGGGCGGGCCTGCAAAGGGACTGGAGTGCCGCTTGTTCAGGCCGACCAGCGTCGCCATGCCGGCCAGTGCGAAGAACAGCTCGTACCAGTGAAACACCGTCTTCTTGACCACATAGGGCCAGCCGAGCGCGTTGGCGAGCGCGAGGCTCTGGGCGTGGTCGCCGGGACGGTGGCACTGCAGGACCCAGACGAGCGGCTGACCGGCGACGGGTTGACCTACGGCCATCTCGGATCCGGCGGCGCGCAGCGGCACCAGCGTTCCGCTCTCCGCGCCCTCGAGGCTGCGCCTTTCCTTGGCATCCGCCACCGAGCCGTCGCCGAGCAGGCGGTTGGTGACCGCGATCACCGCGATCGCCAGCAGGATCCCGACCGGCAGGTCGACGAGGTAATGCCAGCGCGAGACCACGGATTCGATGAAGATCCAGGTGAGCGCCACGGCCGAGATCGGCGCCATCCAGAGCCGGCCGCGGAAAGCGTAGTAGGTGATGATGAGCGAGCAGCCGACGTGCAGCGAAGGCATGGCGGCAGGCGGTTCGGCGAAGAACATGCCGCCGTTGGCGGCGATCCAGGCAACGCCGCCGTCGCGGACATTCTGATAGACCTCGAGCATCTTCAGTTCGGCGGTGGTCGCCAGCGCATTGGCACCCTGCTCGTAGATGAACGGGCCGACCGCCGGCGCGATCATGTAGGTGAAGACCCCCACCATCTCGATCAGCATCACGCCGAACATGTTGTGGAGATGGAAGCGCCGGCTGCCCAGGGCGTGCGACAGGAACGACAGCACGAAGATCACCATGAACGCCGCCTGATACCAGATGTCGGTCCAGGGCAGCACGTGGGCGATCGCGCCGCGGATGTCTTGGAAGACGGTCAGCAATGGCTGCAGCGCTTGGTCCACGGCGAAATAGTCGGCGTCATAGATCCGCGGGTTGAGCAGCGGCAGCCACATCTTGATGTTGAAGTGGACGTAGATGATCAGGATGAACAGCGCCAGCAAGAGGTAGTCGGTGGCGGCGAACTTGACGACCTCGCGCCAGGTTCGCCCGCTGGCGCCGATCCACTTGGCGACCATCTGCAGCAGCAGGTAGCCGACCGCGGCAACGATCGGCGGCACCCAATAATTGGTGTGGAGGCCAGGAATGTTGCCCGAATGCGGCACAGTGAAGGGCGTGCCGGCGATCATGGAGGTGCCGATCCCGAGCACGACGAAGATCAGGACCGCCAGGACCACGAGGCCGATGCCGCCCCGCAGCATTTCAGCTGCCGGCTCAGGCAGGGGGCGTGCCTGCGCCGGCGGGGCGATCCTGACCGCCCCGGCGCTGGTCTTCCTCTGTCCGGCCCAGTCGGCAGCCGAAGGGTCCTGGTCCAACATGCCTGTTCCGTTACTGGTGCCTGGTGGTCGTGCTTGAATCGTGGTGTCTGGGGCCATGGAAGCCTGGACCGAGAGGGGCGGGGGCGACGCCCGTCGAGCCAGGGTCGGTATCAAAGTCGCTGCCGGATGCGTATATCCCGCCCCGGTTATCGACAATACCTCACACAAACCTGTCGAGTCGCAAATTAACGATCGGATGTTTCACTTTTAGTCCCTGAGCCAGGGATTGGCACCCCTGTTCTCGCGGCGGCAACTTGACCGGTTCGGGCCGCGGAATCCATATGACATCTGGCCTCAGGCGGCGGAATGCATACCCTTTGCCGCCGCACTGTGCGTAAGCGCCAGCGACCCGACGCCCGATTTCGGAGGCAACCAGTCGGGTCGCGGAAGGTTTCTGACAGGGTCACCGGCCAATCTCCCGTGATCCGCCGCCAATGTCGTTGAGATGACATGGAATTGTTGCTAATTGCGTCCCATGTTCTGGACTGAACGGTTTCGTTCGCGACGGCCCGGGGTTCGGGCAGCCGGAACCGCCTGCGTCGCTCCGTATAAGGTCGATGCATCCCACGTGCGCCCGCAGGCTGGCGAGGTCTGATGTCTAAAATGCGCGCGTCCGCCGGTCGTCGGGTCAGGCGTGCCAAGTCCTCTTCGATCCTGCGTATCGCCGCGGCGATGCCCGCGGGCCATAGCCTGCTGGTGCTGTTCTGCCTGCTGGCGAGCGGCGCCGCGGAAGGCGTTGGGATCGCCAGCCTGATCCCGCTGATCGTTGCCGCCGGCGGTGTCTCGCCCAACGGGAAGAAGTCGGCGGTCGCCGGATATGTGCTCGATGCCATGCACTCCATCGGGCTTCCGACCGAGCCGCTGCACCTGCTGATCATCTCGGCCCTAGCGCTGGGCGCAAAGGCGCTGCTGAGCCTGCTCGCCATGCATCAGGTGGGACATGCGGTGGCGGCTGTCGGCACCAAGATGAGGATGAACCTGGTCGACGCCCTCCTGGAGGCCCGCTGGGCCTTCTTCATCCGCCAGCCGGTCGGCCGCTTCGCCAACGCGCTCGGGATGGAGGCGCTCCGTGCCAGCGAGGCCTACAGCGCCGTCGTCCAGCTCCTCTCCCATGTGATTCAGGGACTGATCTACCTCTTGATCGCCGCGGTCTTCTCCTGGCGGCTCGCTTTGTTCGCCGGCGTCGTCGGCGTCGTCATGATGCTGTCGCTGAACCGCTTCGTGGTGGTGACGCGTCGACATGCCCGGCGCCAGACCAAGCAGACCAAGCTGATGATTATGCGCCTCGCGGACGTGCTGATCGGGCTGAAGCCGATGAAGGCGATGGGCCGGCAGGCGCGGTTCGCCGCGATGTTCGCACGTGACGTCCACACCATCGACGCCGCCATGCGCCGCCAGTTCTTCGCCAAGCATGCCAATCGCGTGCTGCAGGAGCCGATTGTCTTCCTCTGTGTCGGCATCGGCGTCTATTTCACGCTCACGAGAGCCGTCATGCCGTTGGCCGAGCTCATGATGATGAGCTTGCTGCTGGTGCGGACGGTGACCGTATTCGGCCGGGTCCAGGAGGACCTGCAGGCGGTCTATATCGCCGAGAGCGGCTACACCGCCATTCACACCGCGATCCAGGAAGCGCGCCATGCCCGCGAACAGATCGGCGCCGGTCGGACGCCGACCCTCGCCCGTGGCATCGAGCTCGAAGGGATCTCCATGGCCTTCGGCGCGAAACGGGTGATCGAGCGCGCTTCCTTCGCCGTACCAATGGGCCAGGTGACGGCGGTGATCGGCGCGTCCGGCGCCGGCAAGACCACCCTGGTCGACCTCATTCTCGGCCTCCACAGGCCGACGGGCGGCCGGATCCTGCTGGACGGGGTGCCGCTCGCAGAGCTCGACATCATGAAATGGCGCTCCATGGTCGGCTACGTGCCGCAGGAGCTGGTCCTGTTCCATGAATCGATCGCCGCCAACGTCTCCCTGGGCGAGCCCGGCTTCGCCCCGGCAGACATCGAGCGCGCGCTGCGTCAGGCCGGCGCCTGGGACTTCGTCGCCTCGCTCGCCGACGGCATGGAGCATGTGGTGGGCGAGCGCGGCGCCGCCCTTTCCGGCGGCCAGCGCCAGCGCATCGCGCTCGCCCGCGCGCTGATCCATAAGCCGCAGCTCTTGATCCTCGACGAGGCGACCAGTGCCCTCGACCCGGTGACCGCGGCGGAGATCATCCGCAACGTCTGCGAGCTTGCCGAACGCGACGGCATCACGGTGCTCTCGATCTCGCACCAGCCCGCCTGGATCGCCGTCGCCGACAAGGTGGTCCGCGTCGAGGACGGCCGGATCCTCGAAGTCACCGCGCCGATCGCACTCCAGGCCGGCTAACCTCTTCCAGCATCCCGCAGCGCAGCAACCGATCCGGATTGACAGGTTCGGCCACGGCGTTTCACATTCAACTGGTCTACTGGCTGGACCACTAGAACAGTGGCTTCGAAATCGTAGGGCGGAGACGCGTCGGACCGTGAGCAAGCTGGTCAAACAACTGTCAGTGATCGCCGGCGTGCCGGAGCTGCGCGAAGGGGTGGTCCGGCGCGGCATGCGCGACATCGTCGCCGACAAGTTCCAGATGCTGATCGCCTCCGGCGTCCTGCAGGTGGGTGACGTGCTGCCGGGCGAGCGGGAACTGGCCGCCGCCCTCGACGTCAGCCGTGAAACCGTGCGCGGCGCGATCCAGACCCTGGCGGCGCGCGGAATTGTGGAGGTCGCGCACGGCGCCCGAACGCGGGTCATCAGCGCCGATGTCGGCCCGATCACCATCGGCATCGGCAGCGCCCGGGCGATCGACAGCTACGACATCGACTCAGTGCACGGCGCGCGCCTGGTGGTCGAACGCCAGGTGGTGGCGGAGGCGGCAACAAGGATCGACGAGATCACGCTCGGCCGGCTGGAGGAAAACCTGGTGGCGCAGCAGGAGGCCGGCAGCGATCCGGTGCGCTTCCTGATCTGCGACCGCGAGTTCCATCTCACCATCTATCGCGCCTCGGGCAATCCGCTGCTGGCCGACTTCACGATCGACCTCTACGCCTACATGCTGGAGCACCGGCGCCGCGCTGTGGCACGGCCGGGCGCCATCCAGAACAGCTTCCGCGACCACAGCGCCATCGTCGCCGCCCTGCGCGCCCACGACCCGAAGGCCGTGGTCGCCGCCTTCGACGCGCATCTGAAGCGCATCTACCAGACCACGCAGTCGATCCTGAAGGATGCCGGCCCCGGGACGCGGGGCAGGGGCAGGCGGGGGAATCGGGATGGTCACCCCGGGCTTTCGGCGCTCAGATCCACGCCCGGTGGCGCCACCGGTCTCAGCTCCACGGTGGCGGCGGCGAGCCGGCGGTAGAGGTCGCGACGGCGTTTCAACGGCCACCAGTCGTAGAGGAAGATCTCCGCCGGCCGCCAGTTTGCCACCCAGCCCAGGATGACCAAGCCTTCGCTGACGAACCGTTCCAGCGCCGGCGGGGCGATGAAGTCGCTGACGAGATTCCCGAGGGCAAGGCAGACGCCGAGCACGGTGAGGCCGATGAGGAGCGCCCGCCTTCCGACGCGGAACAACTCCTTGATGTCGCGGCCGATGACGTTACTGCGATAGGCGAAGAAGTTCTTCATCGCCGCTTCCAGCTCCCGCGCCACCGCGGTCTCTGCCTCCGCCGCAGGCAGGTGCACCACGATCTTCAGCGGCTGGTTCCGCGGAAGCTCCCGTGCCCAGTCGACGATGAACTCCTCGGCGCTGCGGTCGAGGTCGCGCTCGCGGAAGGGAAAGGGATCGAGGGTGTGGAAAAGCTGCGGCAGCTTCTCGACGCCGATCTGAATCGCGGTCGGGTTCGTCGCCACCGGAAGCGCTCCGCCGGCCTATTCGTAGACCACGCGGTTGGAATCTAGGATCTTCTGCACGAAGTCCGGCACTTCGAGCCCGGCCTTCACCTTGCCTTCCAGATTCGCCTCGGCAGCACGCACATCGGCGAGCTTGGCGATCACCTTGCCGGCCTCGGTCCGCGGCACCACGACAATTCCGTCATTGTCGCCGAGGATGATGTCGCCGCTGGCGACCGAAACGCCGCCGACCACCACGGGATGGCCCACCGTGCCGGGGCCGTTGCGGGCAGGCGAGTTCGGGGTGATGCCGGCGCAATAGGCCGGCAGGCCCACGGCCAGCACACCGGCGAGGTCGCGGATGAGGCCGTCGGTGACGAGGCCCAGGATACCGCGGTTCTTCGCCATGCCGAGCAGCAGGTCGCCGGTGACCGAGGTTTCCCGGAAGCTGTCGGTCGCCGCCACCAGGATATCGCCCGCTTGCGCCATCGCGAGCGCACCGAACAGAGCGAGGTTGTCGGCCGGACCGCAATGGCAGGTGATGGCGGTGCCGACCAGCACCGACTGCGCCGGCGAGACCGGCTTGATGCGATGGTCGAGACCGCCGCGCCCGCCCATGGCGTCGATCGCATAGCCAGTGGGGACGCCGGCGAAGGCGGCGATCGTGTCGCGCGACGGCCGCGGGAAGTCGCGACGGATGGTGAGGAGCGGCGGATCCTTGATCATGCGATGCCTTTCTCGAGCAGAAGCGAACGGTCGATGTCGGCGATCTTGCCAGCGCCGCAAAGTCCCATGGCGCGGTCGATTTCCTTGGCGTAGATCGCCAGCACCTGGGCGACCCCGGCCTCACCGGCGATGGCGAGGCCGAAGAGCTGCGGCCGGCCAATGAGGCAACATTTGGCGCCGAGCGCCAGGGCCTTCACCACGTCGGTACCGCGGCGGATGCCGCCGTCGATCAGCACTGGGATCCGGCCGCCGACCGCGGCGAGGATGCCGGGCAGGGCATCGAGGCTCGACGCTGCGCCGTCCAGCTGCCGCCCGCCATGGTTGGAAACGATGATGCCATCGATGCCGTGTTCGACCGCCGTCCGCGCTTCGTCGGGATGCAACACGCCCTTCAGCAACAATGGCCTTGCCCAGATCTTCCGCAGATCATCGACGTCCTTCCAGGACATCGACGGGTCGAGCAGCGATGCCATGCGGCCGGCGAGGCTCTTCAGGTCGATAGACTCGCCCGGCCGCACGTAATTGCCGAAGGTGACGCGCTTCAGCTCGCTGCGCATGCGCCACAGCCATTCCGCCTTCGTCGCCATGCCGGCGAGGACGGCGAGACCGAAGCGCGGCGGGATGGTGAAGCCGTTGCGTATGTCGCGCTCGCGGTTGCCGAGCAGCTGGTTGTCAGTGGTCAGCACCAAGGCGTCGTAATCCGCCTTGGCGGCGCGCTCGGTCAATTCGCGGGTAAAGCCGCGGTCCTTGTAGATGAAGACCTGCATCCAGCGGGGTGCGGCGCCGGTCGCGGCCAGTTCTTCGAGCGTGCAGACCGAGCCATGGCTGAGGCAATAGGCCGTGCCTGCTGCTTGCGCCGCCCGCGCCGCGCAGCGCTCGCCGTCCGGCCAGAACAGGCCGGCGAGCCCGGTCGGGCCGATCATCACCGGCATGCTGAGACGTTGCCCGAACAGTTCGATCGAGAGATCGCGTGTCGCGGCGCCATTGAGCGGCCGCGGGAGGAGCGCGAAATCAGCGAAAGCCGCCTCGTTCCTTCGGAGCGTGCGCTCGTCCTCGGCGCCGCCGTCGGCGAAATCGAACACCGGCCGTGGCAGTTTCGTCCGCGCGAGATCGCGCATCGCCGCGATGCTGTAGGCGCGCTGTTGCCAGTGCGGCGCCGCCATGTTCATTGCAGCTTGTAGACGCGGGTCGCGGTGTCGCGATAGAGCTTCCGCTTCTCGTCCGCGCTGGCGCCTTGGATGACCCAGTCAACGACGTCGACCCATTGCGGATAGGGGCCAGCCAGTTCGCAGACATGCCAGTCGCCGCCAAACATCACGCGGTCGAAGCCGAAGCTGTCGATCACATGGGCGATGTAGGGTTTCAGCTGCTCCCGGGTCCAGCTCTTGTGATCGGCTTCGGTGGTGACGCCGGAGATCTTGCAGGTGACATTCGGCAGCGAGGCCAGCTCCTTCAGGTGCTGGCGCCAGGGATCGGTGAGGCCGGCCTTGATCCCCGGCTTGCCGATATGGTCCAGCACGAAGCGGACCTCCGGGCATTGCCGCACCATCTTGATCGCGTTCGGCATGTGATGGTGGAAGATGCAGATGTCAAACACGAGGTCGTGCCCCGGCAGCAGCTTCAGCCCCTCGATGAATTGCGGCTTGATGCAGAAATCGGGGTCGCTCTGGTTCTGGATAAGGCGCCGGATGCCGCGCAGGTGCTTCAGTTTCACGAGCTTCTCGAGGTCCGCCGCGACCGCCTTGCCCTGCTCCAGCGGCAGGCAGGCGACGATGCCGGCGATGCGCGGGCTGGTCCCCGGCCCCGATCCAGTCTGCGCCGCGGCGAGGCTCTCGATCCATTCCGCCTCGGCGACGTGCTGCGGGAAATCGACATCGACTTCGACGAAGACCAGCCGGTCGACCTTCGCCGGCGCCGCCGCCTTGGCGAGGTCGTCCGGCAGGACCCGCCGGTTCAGTGACGGCGCGTGCTTGGTCCAGGCATAGCCGAGGCGGTGCGGATCGGCGAGATGGACGTGGCTGTCGATGATCGGAAAGTCAGGCATCGCGCTCCCCCGTGGCCGCTTTCGGCGCTTTCCGCCGAGTATGACCAGGAGAGTGCGACGGGTCTATGGGAAGGAGATCGCCGTCAAACGCACTGCGCCGCCGATCGACTGGATCGGCGGCGCATGATTGTTGGGCTATCGGCGCTCAGTGGTGGTGATGATAGCCGCCACCGCCATGGAAGATGAAGGTGGCGCCGACGCCGATTCCCGGACCCCAGTAGCAGCAGGGGCGCGGATAGTAATAGGGCGGCGGGTAGTAATAAGCCGGCGGCGGGTAGTAGTAGGCCGGGGCGGGATAGTAGTAGGCCGGCGGATAGGGGGCGGGCGCCGGATAGCCCGGTGCCGGATAGCCTGGCGCCGGTGCGGCACCGGCTGGCGGCATCGACTGCGCCAGGGCGGTCTTGTTGCCGGTCGTCTGCATGCACTGCTCATAGGCGAGGTCGTAACGCTGCTGCACGTTGCCGGCGGAGACCTGCGCATTATTGACGCCGGCCGCCGTGCCGGTCAGCAGGCCCGCACCACCGCCGATCGCGGCACCGACCGCCGGGTTGCCCGCCGCGGTGCCGATCAGTGCGCCGACGGCGGCGCCTACCAGGGTGCCGACCGCAGCCGAAGCAACGCCGGACTGCGCGGCGGAAGTGCCCGGCGAAATCCCGGTGCGCTGCTCGGCGAACTGTCGGCAGGTGGCGTCATCCTGCGAGAATTGGTCCAAGGTCTTGTTGTCGCCTGGCGCGACCGGAACCGTCGGGCCGGCCGGCGGCTCGACCGCGCAGGCGCTCAAGGTTCCGAGGCTGAGAACGGCCACGGCCAAGCGGGCGCCCGCGAGCAAGGGGCGGCGAGAGGGCGTAGGGGAGAAATCGGTTTGCATGCGTCATTCATCCTGGGCGCGGTCCTGCGCAAGAGTATAACGCTGGAGCGGCCGGAATCCGGCGCTCTCGCGAAAATGTGTTCGCAGAAACTCTGGCAGAAAACAGCGGATTTCGGCGCCGAATCCGGGCGTTAAAGACGGAGCCGTCCGGGAATCTTGCCTCAGCCGAGCTCGCTCTTCTGGTACTTGGCCTTCGAAAGCCAATCCTGGCTGATCTCGACGCCCCAGCCCGGCTGGTCGGGGATCTGCACTTTGCCGTCGCGGGCAACGAGGGCCGGCTGAAACAGGCCGTCCTGCCACGGATAGTAATCCTCACCCTCGATCGAGAACTCCACATAGGGGCCGGCATTCGGGATGGCGCCCATCAGGTGCAGGGTGAAGACCGTGACCATGGAGAGGTTGGCGGAATGTGGCGTCACCGGGATGCCGGCCCGCTTCGCCATCTCGACGACCCTCAGGGTGCGGTTGATGCCGCCGAGATAGCAGACGTCGGGCTGCACCACATCGACCGCACGCATGTCGATGGCGAAGCGCCAGAGCGCAAGATCGCAATCCTGCTCGCCGCCGGTCACGTCGAGGTCGAGCGCCTCCTTCACTTCCTTGGTCCAGTGGTATTCCCAATAGGGGCAGGGCTCCTCGAAATGGACGACGCCGTAGTCCTGCAGCATATGCCCGACCTCGATCGCCTTCCTCGGGGTGTAGCCGCTGTTGCCGTCGACCAGCAGGGTCGCGTCGTCTCCCAGTGCCTTCCGCACCTGGGGCACGATCGCGTCGGTGCGGCCCGGCCACTCATCCGCGTCGTGGCCGCATTCCTTGCCGACCCGGAACTTGAAGGCCTTGTAGCCGTGCTTCTGCTGCAGGTCCTTCAACCGCACGGCTTCCGCCTCCGGCGTGATCTCGCCGCGCTTCATGCTGGAGGCATAGACCGGGAAGAGCCGCGGCTTGCCGCCGAGGAGTTCGCAGACGCTCTTCCCCGCGATCTTGCCTTTGAGGTCCCAGAGCGCGGTGTCGAGGCCGGTCAATGCCCGCATCAGGTAAGAGCCCGGGAACTTGTGCTCGCGTTCCGGGATCAGGGTGACCAGGCTCTCGATGTCGCCCGCATCGGCGCCGAGGGCGTAGCGCGCCACCTGGCGGTGGAAGATCTGGCAGGTGATGTCGGCATTGTAGTTGGAGACCTGGCCCCAGCCCTCATGGCCGTCGTCGGTCGTCACCTTCACGAAACCCACCGCTTGGTTGGTGAAG
>DATKNM010000136.1:0-5178 GCA_035541335.1 Binatia bacterium | reverse complement strand
GGTCGCAAACAACAAGCCCAAGGACCGGGTGATCGGCCTCTCACCCACTGAGCCGATCCTCCCCAGCGACAAGGCCGCGGTGAACTGACCGCGGCGCGCGATCGCTTGATCGCGCCGGCTACCCGATCGGCAAGTCTTCGGAATCCAGCGCGCGCTTCAGCGTGTCGGGATCGGCATTGCCGCCCGAGGCGACCACGGCCACGGTCTTGCCGCGCCACTTCTCCCGCGACATCAACACGCCGCCGAGCGCCGCGGCGCCGCCGGGCTCGATCACCAGCTTCAGCCTGAGCAGCGCGAACTTCATCACCCGCAGCACGTCGGCATCCGAGATCGCGAGCGCGCCGGAGACCAGCGCCCGATGCACCGGGAAAGTGAGCTGGCCCGGCTGCGGCGCCATCAGCGCGTCGCAGATCGAGGAGGCGCCGGGCCGGTTGGCGACCTGGGTGCCGGCCGCCAGCGACTTTGCGAGATCGTTGAACTCGCTGGGCTCCGCCCCCAGCACCTCGGCCGTCGGCAAGCGGTGCTTGACCGCGGTCGCGACGCCGGCGAGGAGGCCGCCGCCGCTCACCGGCGTCACCACCACGTCCGGCTTCAGGCCCAGCGCTTCCGCCTGGTCGCAGAGCTCGAGGCCCGCCGTGCCCTGGCCGGCCATGATCGCGGGATCGTCATACGGCGGCACCATCACTGCGCCGTTCTTGGCGGCGATCGCCGCCGCGATCTCCTCGCGCGATTCCGAGTGCCGCTTGTAGAGCACGACTTCGGCGCCCAATGCCTTGGTGTTGGCGATCTTGATGCGCGGCGCGTCGTCCGGCATCACGATCGTGGCACCGAAGCCGAGCATGGCGGCGGCAGCGGCGACGCCTTGCGCATGGTTGCCGGAGGAGAAGGCGACCACGGCCTTCGCGCCGGGCTGTGTCTCCTTGATCGTCAGCAGCTTGTTGCAGGCGCCGCGGAACTTGAAGGAGCCGGTCAGCTGCAACGTCTCCGCCTTCACCAGCAGCCTGAAGCCCAGCGCCTTCTCCAGCAGCGGATAGGTGAGCAACGGAGTCTTGACCGCCTTGCCGGCGATCCGCCGTGCGGCGGCTTCGATGTCGGCGAATTGTATCGCCAGCTGCTCGCCGGATCGTACCGGCTGTTTCAGTGAAGCATCCATGGACCGTGCCTGCTCAGCGTTGCGGATCGGCGGCGAGCTTAGCGCAGGCCGAGCGCGTTGGAACAGCACGCGATTGTATCGATCCATGTTGGGGAGAGCGGAGGGCCGACCTTCGGCCGGTCCGCGCTCAGTTGACGATGCTGCGCCGGAGGTCGTCGTCCAAAGCGAGGCGCGACGCGCCCTTGGTCAGGCGGCTGCGATAGACCTGGAGGTTCTCCATCACGCGCTGGACGTAGTTCCGGGTCTCGTCGAAGGGAATGCTCTCGATCCAGTCCACCACGTCGGTATCGGCCTGCCGGGGATCGCCGTACTGGTCGATCCAGTCGCGGACCCGCCCCGGCCCCGCATTGTAGGCGGCGGTCGCCAGCAGGTAGGAGCCGTTGAACCGGTCCACGAGCTTGTCGAGATAGGCGCGGCCAAGGGTCACGTTGAACTTCGGATCGGAGGTCAGCCGCGAAGTGCTGAACTTCGCGAGCTTCATCTGCTTCGCCATCTGCTCGGCGGTGTCCGGCATCAGCTGCATCAGGCCCATGGCGCCCGCGCCGCTCTGGGCCTGAGCGTTGAAAGCGCTCTCCTGGCGGATGAGGCCGAGCACGAAGGCGGGCTCCGCCTTGCCGCCCGGCGGCAGCGCGATCACCGGGAAGAGGTAGTCGGCCATCTCGGCCCCGGCGGCGCGCGCCGACTTCGCCGCCATCAGCGCGATGTCGTCCTGGTCGCTCTGCCGGGAGAGGATCGCGATCATGCGATAGTCGGCCTGATGATCGGCGTTGTTCACCATGCGGATCAGGAAGGAGCGGGTGCGGTCCTTGACGCCGATGGCGTTCAGCGTGCGCACGATGCGCACCAGCTCGTCCTTGTCGAACTGTGCCGTCTCCTGCGGCGTCGGCTTCGGCTCGGCCTTGATGCGGAGCGCCGTGCTCTCGCCGAGCCGCATCGCCGCCAGCTGGCCGTAGTAGATCGTGAGGTTGCCGGAGGCGAGCTTGTACCACTTGTCGGCGGCGGCGGTATTCTTGCGCGCCTCTTCGGCGCGGCCGGCCCAATAGGCGCCGCGCGCGCGGCTGAAGACGGAGCTCGTGCCGTTGTAGAGCGTCGAGAAATGCCGGAGCGCCGTGTCCGGCTCCTGCAGGAAGCGGAGCGCGATCCAGCCCGCCAGCCATTCGCCGTCGGCAAAGGCGGTGCCGCCGTCCGTGCCATGGGGATCGGAGCCGTGGCTCGCGGCGAGGCGATAGGCGACCGAGACCGAACCCTGGTCGAGCGAATCCCGCGCCGCGTTCTCGATCTCGTTCCACATCTTGTCCGGCCGGCGCGCATTGGGCGGCGGAGGATCGAGCACGGCCGCCGCCTTGTCGAACTCGTCCTGCCGGCGGTAATAACGCGCCACCTCGTAGACCAGCCCGGGATCCCGCTTCAGCGCCGCCGGCACCGCCGCGAGCGCCGCCATGGCGTCGCGGCTCTGGTCGGCGAGCTTCATGCGCGCGACGGCCTCCAGGTGGTGGTCGCCATCGACCCGGTCCAGCATCCGCTTCGCCTGGTCCTCGTCGCCGGTCCAGAGCAGCTCGTCGAGGCGCGCCACGTGGTCCGCCGGCCCAAGGAACTGCGAGGCGGCGCTCAGGAACTCATCCTCGTCGTCGGCGCTGAAGTCGAGGCCGAGCCAGGCCGCCTTGGCAACCGCCGAGGCCCGCGCGGCATTGCCGGCCGCGGCAAGCGCCGCGACGAGGTGCGCGGCGCCTTCCGGCGTCTGCGGCTCGCGGCCGTTGAACCACTGGATCACAGCGGCGGGCGCCATCACGTCCGGCATGGCGCGCTCGGCCTGGGCCTGCAGCGTCTGCAGCCGCGGCCATTCCGGGTTCCGCGTCAGGAAGGTCGACATCTCGTCGAAGGAGCGGCCGGGTCCGGGCCGGGTCAGGTCCAGCCACTGGATCACCTTTGCCGGCAGCGGATTCTTGGCGCGGCTCGCGATCTCCCTTGCCTGCGGCCACTGGTCCTTGGCGGCCGCGGCGAAGGCCTGCCGGTAGATGAGAATGTCGTTGGTGCTGAGACCGCCCGCATCGGCACGCGCCGGTGATGACGGCATCCCGCCGGCAAGCAGGCCCAGTCCCAGGCAGAGCAGAAGAACGCTGACTACGCGCCGCACGTCGCTACCCCGATCCGCCCGGCGGCGGCCCTCTGCGCGCGCCTGGCTCAAGAACAATTTGAAGGCATTATAATCGTTTGGCGGCCTTTTCTCAAACGACACCTTGCCCCATGGTGTTGGTCGGCACGGTTTGGGGTCTCAGCCTTGCGAGCGTGGAGTCTCCCCGTTATGTTCGCGCGACCGCCGGGAACCGCGCCGGCGCCGCGAAATTCCTGGTCCCGCGCTGGATTTCCGGACGCGGATGGTCGGCTGGGTATAGATTTGAATCAAATGCGCGGCATCGGGCGAGGCTGAAGATGTTCAAGGGTTCGATCACCGCTCTGGTGACTCCGTTCCGCAACGGCGCCGTCGATGGCGACGCCTTCCAGAAGTTCGTCGACTGGCAGATCCGTGAGGGGATCGACGGCGTGGTGCCCTGCGGCACCACCGGGGAATCCCCCACGCTCTCCCATGAGGAGCACCGGCGCGTCGTCGAGCTCTGCATCGAGGTCGCCAAGGGCAAGGTGCCGGTGATCGCCGGTACCGGCTCGAACTCGACCGATGAGGCGATCGATCTCACCCGGCATGCCGAGAAGGCCGGCGCCGACGCCGCACTCGTGGTGCTGCCCTACTACAACAAGCCGACGCCGGAGGGGCAGTACCAGCACTTCAAGGCGATCCACGACGCGACCAACATTCCGATCGTGATCTACAACGTGCCGCCGCGCACCGCGGTCGACATGTCGGTCGACACCATGGCCCGGGTGGCGAAGCTGCCGCGGGTGGTCGGGGTCAAGGATGCGACCGCCGATCTCACGCGCCCGATCCGGACCAGGATCGCCATCGGCAAAGATTTCTGCCAGCTCTCCGGCGAGGACGGGACCGCGCTGCCGTTCCTGGCCCAGGGCGGCGTCGGGTGCATCTCCGTCACAGCCAATGCGGCGCCGAAGCTGACCGCGCAGATGCAGGCGGCCTGGCGCAAGGGCGACATCAACGCGGCCATGGAATTGAACGAGAAGCTGACGCCGCTGCACGACGCGATGTTCTGCGAGACCAATCCCGGTCCGGTGAAGTTCGCGGTCTCGCTGCTCGGCCACTGCACCTCGGAGCTCCGCCTGCCGCTGGCGCCGGTCGCCGATGCGTCGCGCGCCAAGGTCGAGGCGGCGATGAAGAGGGTGGGGCTGATCGGGCAATAGCGCGCGCGGCCGGAACGGCCGCCGCTCCACCGATCACCGCGTAACGCCATGGCCCGCGATCTTTCCACCAACCGCTTCGCCGCGCAGAATCGGAAGGCCCGGCACGACTTCTTCATCGAGGACACCATCGATGCCGGCATGGTGCTGACCGGCACCGAGGTGAAGTCGTTGCGCCTGGGACGGGTCAGCATCAACGAGGCCTTCGCCACCGAGAAGGACGGCGAGTTCTGGCTCTACAATTCTTATTTCCCCGAATACGAGGCGGCCAACCGCTTCAACCACGAGCCGCGCCGGGCACGGAAACTGCTGCTGAAGCGCCGCGAGATCAAGAAGCTGCTGGGCCAGACCGAGCGCCAGGGCATGACCTTGATCCCGCTCTCGATCTACTTCAACGACCGCGGCATCGCCAAGATGCAGCTCGGCCTCGCCCACGGCAAACGCAAGGTCGATAAGCGTGCCTCGGAAAGGGAGAAGGACTGGAAGCGCGACCAGCAGAGATTGCTCAGGACGAAGAGCCGGGCGGATTGAGTCTCGGTCGGTGCGATCGATCCCGCGGCAAGACCCTCACCCTGTCCCTCTCCCTACGGGCGAGGGGACGCTGCGACGCAAGCCTTTCTGATCGGCTGCCAACGAGCGCTCGGTGAACCCCTCGCCCGTAGGGAGAGGTAGGGTGAGGGCCTGGACGCTGCCTGAGATCTTTCAGGATCGCTCTACAA
>DATKNM010000135.1:0-9856 GCA_035541335.1 Binatia bacterium | reverse complement strand
GCGCCGTTCGACTTGGTGCCCATCCAGCCGACGGAGGCCAGCCATTGGAAGAGGCCGCGGCCGACGCTGCCGCCGAAGAGCGGGATGATGAAGCTGTCGGGATCGGTGGCGGTGATCTTGGAGATCTGGGTGTAGCCGGCGACATAGCGGGTGACCGCGATCGCCAGGCCGCGCAGCACCAGCATCGAAGCGAGGGTGACGATGAAGGAGGGGAGCTTGGTCTTCACCGTCATGTACCCGTTCAGGGCGCCGATGCCGCCGCAGAGCACCAGCGCCACCAGGACCGAAACCGAGAGCGGCAGGCCGTATTGCGTGGTGCCGAGGCCGATCACGATGCCGGCGAAGCCGATCATCGAGCCCAGCGAGAGATCGAACTCGCCGGCGATCATGAGGAGCGTCGTCGCCGCGGCGATGATGCCGATCTCGGCGGAGACGCTGAGGATGTTGACGATGCCCTCGACCGAGAACATGCCGCTGTTGCGGGCGACCGCGTAGAACACGGCGTAGATCAGGATCACGCCGGAGAGTGCGCCCAATTCCGGGCGGCGCATCAGCCGCGCCAGCAGCGGCGCATGCTGGACCCGCGCCGCGTCGCTGCCCATCCCCTTGCGCATGGAGGGGTCCATCGGCCTCGCGGCCATCGCGTCTTCGTTCATCTCCATCCCCAATCCCCTCGGCTGGCTTGCCGGCATGGCCGGCAAGCCAGCTTCGGACTCTGTTACGCCTTTGTGAAGGGGACGGGCGCTAGCGGATGCCCTTCTTGCTCAGTTCCTGGATCTTCGAGACGTCCGCCGCGGTGACCGGATTGGGGCCGGTGTAGATGTTGTTGATCGGCATGAGGCCGTACTTCGCGTTCAGGGTCAGCATCACGATCGGCAGGTAGCCCATCATGTATTGCTGGGAATCGAAGGAGAACAGGATCTCGTTCTTGCTCAAGGGGTCGAGCGTGTCGCCGGAGACGTCGAAGTTGCCGATCTTGTACTTGGAAAGCGTGCCGGCGCTGCGGAGCGCCGTCACGATGTTGGCGGCCGAGGGCGCTCCGAGAGCGAGGATGCCGGTCACGTCGGGATGGGCCGAGAGATAGGCCTTCATCCGGCCGGCGGTGTCGGTGGGATCGAGGCTGATCTCGACCCGGTCGCCGTTGGCGCCCATCACCTTGATGAAGCCGTCGCAGGCGGATTCGTTCACCAGGTTGCCGGCCTCGTGGTTGGCGCAGACGCCCTTGGTGACGCCGGCCGCCATCAGCTGCTTCGCGGCGCGGGCGCCCTGCTCGAAGTAGTTGGTGGTGCCGACGAAGAGCCGGGCGCCGATCTTCGGCACCTCGTCCTCGCCGCTGTCGATCACGATCACCGGGATGCCGGCATCGACCGCGGCCTTCACCGACTTGTCGAGCGCGTCGGCGTCGGGGATCGAGACCACCAGGCCCTGCACCTTCTGGGCGACCGCGGCGTCGATCATCCGCGCCTCGGCGACCATGTCGGTGGTCTGCGGCGCCTCGTAGGTCACATCGACACCCATCAGCTTCGCCGCGTCGTCGACGCCCTTCTTCACCACCGTCCAATAGGTGTCGGAGGACTGGCCGTGGGTCACCACGGCGAGCTTGATCGCATCCTGCGCGAGTACCGGGGCTGCGAAAGCGCCGGCGCCCGCCGCCAATGCCAGAGCGCAGACCGCGATCTTCATTCGACTTCTCACTCCCATCTTACCCTCCTGCTTCCGGTTGTTCGTTCGCTCGGCTTCTTGTTGGCCGTCGCAACAATTCACTAGAACATTATTTCCAACATTAAAGTCAAACGAAAAGAGTCATCCGTATTGCATTCCATGAATTCAGTAATTCGCCGTATTCGCATGCCACGAAGACATGACAGCCCGTTCGCGCCGAGCAGGGTCGGCGTCGCGAGGACATGTGCGGAATGGGCCGAACAGGGAGACTGTTACAGGCCGTCGGCCGGCGTTCAGGGGTGCGCGCGCGTGCGCCTAACCCCGGCGGCTCATGGCGGGGGCGAGATGTAGGAGGCGGCGCCGAAATCGTCGGCGCAGATCAGGCTCGCCACCGGCACGGCGCTGTGGAAGGCGATCGGCGCCAGCGACCGTTCCGCGACCCGATCCTGGGGTTCGGGGCGGCCGGATTTAAGTGGGCCGGGTTCAACAAGACGAGGTGCAAAGGCGGACAAGGGGTTCCCACCGTCTGTCGGCGCGTGCAATTCCCATTATCTCCCAGGCGGGTGGGCTTGCAAGCCTGTCGTGGCAAGGACGACACAGTCCGCCACCCGTTAAGAATGGTCCGCGATTCAGGTGCAATTCCGGGCCCGACCGTCTTGCGCCTGTCAGAATAAGTCCGGAATATAGTCGGCCCTGCAAGGGCGCCCGCGCGGCGCTTTGTCGGGGAACAAACGTAGCAGTCCCTGATTGAACGCCGTGATCCCGTCGCCCTTCGCAAGAGGCTCGTTGGGAGTGGAGAGACCACGATGGGCCCCGAAATCCAGTCGGAAAAACAGCAAAGGTTCCAATCGGAATTCCAATCCCCGCTGCGCCCCGAATTCCAGCAGCGGCTCCGACTCTTTCCGAACGTGCGCCTCGGGCTTTCCGGTTCCGGCGTCCGGCCGAGGTTCGATATCCGCGGCGCCAGTGTGACGGTCGGAAGATCCGCCATCTACCTGGATGCCGAGCCCGGCACCCGGACCTCCAGCACCCGGGCCTACCGCGCGCGATCGGATCAGCCGGCACCGCTGCGGCAGGGCCGCCTCGGCTCCTTGCTACGCGCAGTGCCGGATCCCGTGCCGGAGGACG
The DNA here is from genome assembly GCA_035541335.1 of Binatia bacterium. Lineage (GTDB taxonomy): Bacteria > Pseudomonadota > Alphaproteobacteria > Dongiales > Dongiaceae > Dongia. The sequence continues at coordinate 7,066 of DATKNM010000135.1, read as the reverse complement.
TGCGCGATGAGGCCGCGGACGAAGGCGAGGACGCGGAGGACGGTCTCGTCTCCACCGGCACGCGGATCTATCGGCGGCCGCAGCCGGACACGCTGAGCTCCAACAACCTGGTGGCGCTGGCCGACCTCGCCGGTGAAGCGGCGGCGCGGCGCGGCGGCATCGCCCGCGCGATCGAAACCTGCGCCCGGCGCATCGAGCGCGGCAGGGCATGGCTCCGCCTCGGGCGATTCTTCCTGCTCCGCCCGTTCTTCACGCAGGCACGCCTCGAGAAGCTGGATGCCGCGCTGCTCCGCCTCGAGCAGGCGCAAGCCGATCTCCAGGCGCTGCGCAAGGCGGCGATCATCGACCTCGACTTCACCTTGAGCGAGGAGGGGCGCACCGCCTATCTCGGCGTGGTCGATGCGTTCCGCCGGCTGACCGTGGTCGACGGCATCTGGAGCGTGCCGCCGGGCTCCGACCTCATGCGCCACCGCCACGACGCCGCCGCATCGAAGGCGGTGGCACCCCAGCCGGTCCAGTTCACCGTCGAAGGCGCACCGGAATTCCGCTGCCCGCTGCCGGTGATGCGCTTCGGCGAGGTGGCCGGCGTCGCGGCCTATCTGATGCCAGGGATGATCGCCGTGCGCCGCTCGGCAGGCGGTACCACGGGCAGAGAATCGGTGGTGGACTTCGGACTGCTCGACTTCCGCGACCTCACGCTGCAATTCATGCCGCGCGAGATCGTCCCCGAGGAGGTGATGCCGCGTGAGGCGGCGGGCGCGAAACGCCGCCGCGACGACGAATACGGCATGCCGGCGTCGCGCTACGGCGACCTGGTGATCGCCAGCGAGACCGGCCTCTACGAACGCTTCATGGTCAGCGACTGGCGCACGCTCGACGCCTTCCGCCAGGCGCTGGCCGAGTTCGAGCAGACGCTCGCGCGCGCGAAGTCGGGACGGGAAGAGGGCTCCACCGCCGTCCCCTATGGCGAGATCCCCGATCTCAAGCTGCCTGCGCTGCCGCGCCTCCCCTGGGCGGCCGGGCCGGCGACGGCCCTGCGGGCAGTCGTCGCGGCAGCCGCCGTGGTCGCGCTGGTCTGGATCGGCGAGATCGGCGCCGGACTCTGGCTGCAGGATCGCGGCGCTGCGCCGGCAGAACCGGCCGTCGCTGCGACGACGCCGGCACCCGCACCGGCAACTGCATCGGCACCCACGCCGGCACCGGCGGCGGCGACGAATGCTGCGCCGGCGGCTGTGACGGCACCGGCTGCGACGCCGGTCGCGCCGGCGCCCGTCTCTCCGGAACCGGCCCCGCCGCCGCAGCCGCCCGCCGCCGTGGCGCCGAGCGCGCCGACCGAGGCTGCACCCGCTGCCGCAGACCAGGCTTCGGCGGCACCGGCGCCGGCCGCGCCCACTCCGCCCAATCCGGCTCCGGTCGACGAGGCGCCTGCCCCGGAGGCGCCGGTCGCCCCCACTCCGGTCGCTTCGGCTCCGGTCGCCGAGGCGCCCTTGCTCACGCCACCCGTGGTCACGCCACCCGTGGCGGCGGCTCCGACGGAATCCACTGCATCCCCCACTGCATCCACGGCGACTGAGTCCGCTCCGGCGCCGCAAGATTCTGCGGCACCCACTCAGGAAGCGCCAACTCCGCCCGCGCCCGCGCCCGCGCCTCAGGCACCGCCGGTCCAGGCTCCAGTGGCGTCCACCCCGGCGACTCCCACTCCGGCGACTCCCGCTCCGGCGGCCGAGGCTTCAGCGGCGCCCGCGCCGACGGCATCGACCGAGACCGTCGCGAAGGCGGATGCGCCGGTTTCGCCGCCGCCAGCCGCGGATTCGGCAGCCCCCTCGCTATCGGCCGTGGCAAGCGCTGCATCTTCCCAGCCGGATCCGATCGGCGCGCTGGTGAAAGCCACGGATCCGACCATGGCCTCCAGCACGGCCCCGGCCGCGGCGCCTGCCGAGACCGCCGCCGCGCCTGCGGCATCTGAATCGGCCGCTCCCGCGGCATCTGCATCGGCCGCGCCTGCGGCATCATCGACCGCGCCTGCGGCGCCGGCTTCCGCCGCGCCGGATGCTTCAGGAACCGCCCCTTCGGCGACCGCGCTTCCGGCGTCCGAGCAGTCGGTCATCGATTCCGCGCTCGGCAAGCCCGCGGCCGACACTGCCGCCATGATACCTGTTACCAAACCGGCCACGACCACGCCGGGCCAGTTGAGCGAGGCCGACATCAAGGTGCTCCAGTCGGAGCTTTCCAACCTCGGCTATTATGACGGCCCGGCCGACGGCCAGCTCGGCCAGTCGACCCTTGCGGCATTCAACGTCTGGCGGGGCGAAACCGGCCGGCATCGCTCCCAGAGCATCAGCCAGCGCGACGTCCGGATCTTCCTCTACGTCAACTCCGCCCTCGACAAGGCCCCGGCCGACCTGCCGGACACGGACTTGCCCGCCGCGACCAAGAAGACCGCCGACAAACCCAGCGCCCAGCCCAGCAGCAAGCCCAATGGTTCGACCAGTGCGGCGACGACCAGTGCGGCGACGACCAGTGCCGCGACCAGTGCCAAACCCAGCAAGGCGACCGATACGACCAGCGACACCGCCGCGGCCGAAGGGCTGGGCCAGGCCGAGATCACCGAGCTCCAGACGCAGCTCAGCAATCTCGGCTATTACGAGGGCCCGACCGACGGCCGGATCAACCGCGGCACGGTCACGGCGTTCAACACCTGGCGGCACGAGACCGGCCGGCGCAGCGTGAAGACGATCGGCCAGGCCGAGTACCGCGCCTTCCTCGCCGCCATCGCGCAGTAGATCGCGCTGCTGCGCCGTCCATCGCTGGTGGTTCACTGCGGGTCGTCGGTCACGAGCTTGGTGTCGGCGGTATCGACCACGAAGACCGCGAGCAGGCGTGCGGGCTCGGTGGCGCTGGCATTCCGGCTGACGGCGTGATGGTCGCCGGGCATCTCGAAGAAGCTCTCTCCGGCGTGATACACGGTCTCCGGGCCGTCGTTGATCTTGCTGGTGACCGCGCCTTCGAGCACGGTCGCATAGATGAAGGCCGAATGCGGATGGGTGTGGGCGGCCGAGGCGCCGCCCGCCGGGTATTCGACCAGCACGGCCCGCATGCTCTTGCCGGGTACGTTGGGGAGAACGTGGTCGAAGACCAGGGTCACCTTGGAATGCGGCAGATCCTCGCCCAGGGCCGGGGTCAGGGTACATGCGGCGAGCAGGATGCCGCCGATCAGCTGCTTCAGCATGGAAAGCTCCTTTCGGGAACGGAGATCGAGGGTTGCCGTCGTCAGGCTGCCAGCGCGCGGCTCAGCCATTCGTCGTAGCGCATCTCGCCGAGATGCGGGTTGGCCCCCGGCGTCAGCGACTGGTCCTCGAGCTCGGTGCCGAAATACTTCGCATGCCGGTCGCCGACCACGGTGCGAGGATCGCCCTTGCTCTTCAGGAAGCGCCGCACGAACTCGTCCATGCCGATCTGCTCCGGGCCGCCGACCTCGACCGTGCCGTTGAGCGGCGCCGCCTCAGCGAGGCGGGCCACCAGCGCCGCGACGTCGTTGGCGGCGATCGGCTGCATCTTCCCGACCGGCAGGCGGACGGTCTGCCCCTCGGTCGCCGACTGGGCGATGCCGCCGACGAATTCGAAGAACTGGGTCGAGCGCAGGATCGTATAGGGAATCCCCGACTCCTTGATCAGCTTCTCCTGCACGACCTTGGCGCGGAGATAGCCGCTGTCGGGCAGGCGCTCGGCGCCGACGATGGAGAGGGCGACATGGTGGCCGACGCCGGCGGCGGCCTCCGCGGCGAGCAGGTTGCGGCCGGACGTCCGGAAGAACGCCATGACGTCGTCGTCTGCGAAGGACGGCGAGTTCGCCACGTCGACGACCACCTGCGCGCCGTCCAGCGCAGCGGCCAGCCCTTCTCCGGTGATGGTGTTGACGCCGGTGTTGGGCGAGGCGGCCAGCACCTCATGTCCCTTTTGTTGCAGGCGCGATACGACATTGGAACCGATCAGGCCGGTCCCGCCGATGACAACTATGTTCATGACTTCCCTCCATCCGTTCTGGTGGCGTAACGCTCGTTGAAACGCCGCAGCGAGCGTGCCCGTTCACACGCCTGAAGACTTTGCGGCGGGCTCCAAAGTTTCTTGCTAATCTGTCCAAAGGCGCCTGCCCCGGCGACGCGCGACGCAGTTTCTTGCGAGTTTTGTCAAACGGTTGCCGGCCGACGCTTCCCGTCGGCGGCCTGTGGAGCTTCGGAATGCGGTTTCATTTCGAAAGCTATGCCCTCTGCCCCGAACGGCGCGAACTCATTCGCGGATCCGAGGCGGTGCCGCTCGGGCCGCAGGTCTTTGACCTGCTGCTCTATCTGCTCCGGAATCGCAGCCGCGTCGTCAGCAAGGACGACCTGCTGGACACGGTCTGGGGCGGTCGGATCGTCTCCGAATCCACCCTCACCAGTCACATCAACGCGGTCCGGAAGTCGATCGGCGACACCGGCGAGGCGCAGCGCCTGCTCCGCACCGTCGCCCGCAAGGGCTATCGCTTCGTCGGCGAGGTCACCGAATGGTATCCACCGGCAGAGAGCGTGCCCGCTGCGACGAATGGGCACGGGCCGGACGCGGCGGCTGCGTCCGAGCCGATCCTGGCCGTTCCCGAGCGGCCGTCGATCGCGGTCCTGCCCTTCCTCAACTTGAGCGGCGAGCCCTCCCAGGACTATTTCGTGGACGGTGTCGTCGAGGACATCGTCTCGGCGCTGTCGCGGATCAGCTGGTTGTTCGTCATCGCGCGGAATTCCAGCTTTGCCTATCGCGCCCGGGACATTGACATCGGCATGCTCGACGTGAAGCAGGTGGGACGCGAGCTCGGCGTCCGCTACGTGCTGGCGGGCAGCTTGCGGAAGGCGGAGAACCGGGTGCGGATCACCGGCAAGCTGGTCGATGCCGCGACCGGGGAGAACCTCTGGTCGGAGCGCTTCGACGGCACGCTGGACGACATCTTCGGGCTGCAGGACCAGATCACCGCCAGCGTGGTCGGCGCCATCGCGCCGCAGCTGGAGCGCGCCGAGATCGAGCGCGCCCAAAGGAAGCCGACCGGCAGCCTCGACGCCTATGATTACTATCTGCGTGGCATGGCGCACTTCCATCGTGCGAGCCGCGAGGCGGTCGAGGCCGCGCTGCCGCTGTTCCACCGAGCGATCGCCGTCGACCCGGCGTTCGCACCGGCCTACGGCATGGCGGCCTGGTGCCTGTTCTGGCGCAAGATCAACGGCTGGATGCCAGACATCGCCGCCGAGGCGCCGGAGGCTGCGCGGCTGGCGCGCCTCGCCGTGGAGCTAGGAAGGAACGACGCCATCGCGCTCACCCGCGGCGGCCATGCGCTGACGCATTTCGGCGGCGATCTCGACGGTTGCATCGCGCTGTTGGACCGGGCGCTGCTGCTCGACCCCAACCTCGCCGCGGCCTGGTACCTGAGCGGCTTCCAGCGCGTCGCCCGCGGCGAACCGGACGATGCGATCGAGCGCTTCGCCCGCGCCATGCGCCTGAGCCCACTCGATCCCGAGATGGTGCGGATGCAGGCGGGGACGGCGATGGCGCATCTCTTCGCCGGCCGCTTCGACGCCGCATCCTCGTGGGCGGAGACAGCCTTCCGGCAGCTGCCTGGCTTCGTGCTGGCGGTCGCGATCATGGCCGCAAGCCATGCGCTCGCCGATCGTCTGGAAGAGGCGCGGCGCGCCATGACGCAGCTGCGCCGGCTCCACCCCGCGCTGCGGATTTCCCGGCTGGAGGATTGGCTTCTGCTGCGTCGCCCCGAAGACCGCGCCGCGCTGACCGAAGGTCTAAAACGCGCCGGGTTGCCGGCTTGATGAGGAGACGCAATGAAACCCGAAGTGATCATGCTCATGGAATCCTCGCTGGACGGGAAGCTGCATCCGAGCCGCTGGACCGCGAGCCCGGACGGCGAGCGGCGCAACTGGAGCACGATGTACGAGCGCGTGCATGAGAGCCTCGCCGGCGATGCCTGGATCGTGGGACGGGTCACCATGCAGGAGATGAGCAAGGCGACGGCGCATCCGCCGGCGGACGTGCGTGACGTCGCGCGGCCGCTGCACGTGGCGATGCGCGGCGCGAAGAGCCATGCGGTGGTGCTGGATCCTTCGGGGCGCGTGCATTTTGCCGGCGGTGCGGTCGGCGGCGATCACGCCATCGCGCTCCTGGGGAGAGACGTCGCCGATGCGCATCTTGCCGAATTGAAGGCCGACGGCGTCTCCTACATCGTCGCGGCAGGCGCGGAGATCGACCTCGCCGCCATGCTGGAAAGCTTGAACCGGGCCTTCGGCATCAAGCGTCTGCTGCTCGAGGGCGGCGGGGCGATCAACGGCAGTTTCCTCGCCGCGGGCCTGGTCGATGAGGTCAATATCCTCGTCGGCCCGGCCTTCGACGGCGATGTCGGCCAGCAAGGCGTCGTCGCCTATCCGGGCGGGCTCGCCGGCCGTTGCGCGCTCAGCTTCCGCGCGGCGACGCCGGTTGAGTTCGGCATGGTTCACCTGCGCTACGCGGTCAGCCGGCCCGGGGCGCATTAGCCGATGGCGATCATCGACGATTCGAAGGCGCCGCAATACTTCCACGGCACGAAGGCCGACCTGCAGCCGGGTGCCCTGATCGTGCCCGGCTACAGCTCGAACTTCGGCAAGGGGAAGAAGGCGGGCTACGTCTATCTGACGGCGACCCTCGACGCCGCCACCTGGGGCGCCGAACTGGCCATCGGCGAGGGGCGGGGGCGGATCTACATCGTGGAGCCGACCGGCCGGATCGAGGACGATCCCAACCTCACGGATAAGAAATTCCCCGGCAATCCGACCAGGTCCTACCGCTCCCGGGACCCGCTGCGCGTCACCGGAGAGGTCGGGGACTGGCAGGGGCACACCTCCGAGCAGCTCCAGGCCATGCGGGACAACCTGGAGCGCCTGAAGCGGCTCGGCGTCGAGGCGATCGAGGACTGAGACAGCGCATTGAAATTATATCGCAACACGACATAATGCCAAGGCGGCACTCTCGATTCACCGTGGGAGAGAGTTCATGACGAACG
>DATKNM010000134.1:0-5784 GCA_035541335.1 Binatia bacterium | reverse complement strand
TTCGATCACGCCGGCCAGAACCTTGGTGAGGGTCGACTTGCCGGCGCCGTTCTCGCCCAGGAGCGCGTGGATCTCGCCTTTGCGCAAGTCGAAGTCCACCGCCTTCACAGCGGGCACGCCGCGATAGAGCTTGGTGATCTTCCGCATCTCGACGATGGCTTCGCTCATCGTGTCGCCTCCGCATCGAGTGCCAGAATGGCATTGCCGCCTCTCGCGGCGACATAGATCCTGCCGCCCAGCTCGGTGACCGAGGTCGTGCCGTGGCGCCGGCCGTTGGCCCGGCTGTGGAAGCTCGCGACCGGCCGCAACGACGCGTCGAGCTTCACCACCAGGCCGTAGGACCGGCTCGGCGACCAGGGCTTATGCACGCCCATGGTTTTCACGCCGCCGCATTGCAGCGGCTCGAGGAAGCTGGTGCCCGAGGCGAGCGTCGGCGCGATCCAGTATTCCCGCGGCACTTCCCGCATCATCTGTTCGCGATAGACGTCTTCCAGCAGCGTGAACTCGATCAGGCGATTACGCGGTGCGAAGAGCGCGAGCCAGGTGCCGCCGTCCGCCGCCGGCGTGAGGCGCGCCGGATAGCCGGGAAGCTTGCTCAGGACCGGTTCCGGCGCGCGCGCACCGTGCCCGGGAATGCCGATGAGGCGGTGCCGCCAGCTCTCGGCGACAATGAGGCCGTGGCCTTCCTTCAGGACCAGCAGGCCGTTCGGGAAGCCGAGACCCTGCGTGAGGCAGGTTGCGCCGCCGCTGCCGGCGAGGTCGATCCGCCAGACCGAGCCCTCGGCGTTCTTCTGCATGAGATCGACTGTCCAGTCTGAGGCGCGATGCTTGGCCGAGCCTTGTGCGACATAAAGCGCGCCCGCAGGATCGAAAGCGAGGGCGGTCGGGCAAGTGAGGCCGCTGACCGCCGGGAGTTCGCGGGGATTGCCTTCGCGCGGCAGGATGCCGAGTTTGCCGTTGTCGAGCGCGACGGCAAGGTCGCCGGCCGCGGAGACGGCCAGCGCCGTGACGGCGGCATCGAGCGGCATTATCTCCTCCGGCGTCCCGCCGGGCTGCAACGCGAGCACGCGGTTGCCGGTGGAGAACAGCAGCCGCCTGCCGTCGCTGACAAGGTTGTCCGGCGCTTCGATCTCGAGTGCCGCCGGCGCATCGTCCAACATCGTATTCGGCTTCAAGGCGCCGTCCATCGGCGGGATGGTGATGGCCTTGCCGCGGAAGATGTCGAGGATCGGGTCGAAGATCATTTCGCCGCTCCCCAATAGGCGGTCGGCCCGGTCCAGTTCGGGTTCGCGTCGGGGATCTGGTAGCGGCCGACCCGGTTGTTGAGGATGCCGCCGATATAGAGATAGCCCTTGTGCTCTCGCATCGACGTCACCATCGGATGCGAGACGCCGGTCAGGTCGCCGAATGTCCCGACGATCTTCCCGGTCTCGTCGAATTTCACGACACCGCCGGTGTTGATGTTCGGGAACAGCCATTCGTCCTGGGGCAGGTTCCGCGTCATCCGCTTGCGCATGCCGGGATGCCGCAGGGCGAGGTCGAAGCTCGGCGTCCGCATGCCGAGCCAGGCCATCCAATAGGTGCCGTCGGAGGCGCGATTGATGTTGTCGGGATAGCCCGGCATGTCCTTGATCACGCATTCGAACTTGCCGGCGTTGGGCCCGTCGAACCAGTAGCGGTGGACGCGGCAGGCCCAGGATTCGGCGAGGAACAGCGACTTCCCGTCATGCGCCATGCAGACGCCGTTCGCGTAGCGGAGCTTCTCCAGCACCGTCGTGGTCTTGCCGGTCTTCGGGTCGTAGCAGAGCAGGCGCCCCGTGGGCCGGCTCTCGATCGAATCCAACGCCCATTCATGGGCGTCGTAGCGCGTGGTCGAATCCGTGAAGAAGATCCGGCCGTCCGGCGCGATGTCGCAATCGTTGGGATCGCGCAGCCGCGCATCGTCGACGATCGAGGTCCAGGTGCGCCGCGTCTCCGCCGAGAGCCGCGTCACCTCGCGGTCGGGCGAGATCGAATAGAGGCCCATGGCGCCGACGCAGGAGATGAGATTGCCCGCCTGGTCGAAGGCGAGGCCGAGCGGGAAGCCGCCGGTGTGGGCGAACACCTCCGAGCGCTTGTAGTCCGGCGCGAAGTAGCGGACGATCTCGCCGTGCCGCGTGCCGCAATAGAGATGGTCGTCGCGGTCGAGGATCACGTCCTCCGGCCCTTCGAGCTCGTCGAGGCCGATATAATCGGTCTTCGAGATCGCGTTGTTCAGCGCATAGGGGCTGCCCGACCCGGGCAGTGCCGACTGGGTATCGCCCATCTGGTGGTGGATCGGTGTGACGTAGACTTCGTCCAGCACCTTGTGCCGGTTCTTGAGCCAGCGGATGTCGAGCACGACCGCGGCGGCCAGCATCAGGCCCAGCACCATCTGGTTGGAGCCGGTGCCGTAGCCGAGACGGATGAGGCCGTTCATCATCACCAGGACGGCGATTCCGCCCATGATCGCCTTCGCGATCGAGCCGCGGCCGCCGCCGAGGCTGTTGCCGCCGACGACGCAGGCCGTCAGTGCCGAAATCTCCAACCCCGCCCCGGTTCCGGGGCCGGCCCCGCTCAGCCGGCAGGCGATCAGGAATCCGGCGAGCCCGGAGCAGAGGCCAGAGATCACGTAGGTCAGGAATACCGTGCGCTTCACCCGGATGCCGGCATTGTGGGCCGAACGCCGCGAGCCGCCGACCGCCAGCATGTGCCAGCCCGGGCGAGAGCGGGTGATCACGATATGCGCGATGACGGCGAAGACGAAGGCGCAGGCGACCGCGATCGAGGGCCCGTTCGGCACCGCGTCGCCGAACACCGAGCCGTCGCCGATGAAGTCCCAGAGGTCGGAGGCCGCGGACGAGGTCTGGATCGCGGTGTTGTACTTGACGATCATGATGTCGAAGATCGCGCGGCCGATGATCAGGGTCACGAGCGTGGTCAGGAATGCGCGCAAGCGCATGTAGCCGATCAGGTAGCCGTTGATGCAGCCGAAGACGAGCCCGACCAGCATCGAGGCCGTGAGGCAGACCCAGACCGGCTGGTTCCAGACGAAGAACGCACCGACCGCGGCGAAGTTGGCGAGCGCGAAGATCGAGCCGACGGAAAGGTCGATGCCGCCGCCGAGGATCACGATGGTGAGCCCGGTAACGACGATCGAGAACTCGCCAAGCTGCCGCGTGGAATCGCTGAGCGAGGAGGGCTTGAAGAAGCCGGGAATGTGGCTGCCGAAATAGGCGACGACGAACACCATGACCGCGAACGGAATGGCGTTGTCGGTCCAGCGCTTGGTCAGGATCTCGCCGATCAGGTGATCGGGGATGTAGTTATAGCGCAGGCGCAGCGCCCGCTCTCGCAAGGTCATGAGGCGATCCGGGTAAGGAAACGGGAGCGGCCGCAATGTCCGGCCGCTCCCGTGGTCTTGAGGACGATCAGAACTGTCCGGCCTGCAGCGCCTTCACGTCCCAGCAGGTGCTGGGCTTCAGGTCGGCCTTCGTAGTCGCCTTCTCCAAGGTGTAGATATATGTCTTGGAGCTGCCCGGCTTCTGGCCGCTCTGCAGCAGGAACTTGATGACCGCGTTCATGTCGCGCGACTGTCCGGCGAGCTCGGTCATGACGACGGCGGAGAAGGTGCCGTCCTCGAGCGCCTTGCAATCCACGGTCTCGCCTCCGCCGGTGGTCACGAGGCCGATCTTGTCGGTCTTGCCGGCATCCTTGATCGCGGCCGCGGCGCCGGTCGCATCACCGTCCCAGAAGTCGATGACGGAGCAGATGTCCGGGTTCTGCTGCAGCATGGTGGTGGTCACGGTCTTCGAGTTGTTCGGATCCCAGTTGGAGAACGGCTCCGCCACCACCTTGATTTCGGGGTGCTGCTTCAGCACCTGCATGATGCCGTTGTACTGGTAGATCGACGAGGCGTTCGCTGCGTCGCCCTGCACCAGGCCGACCTGGCCCGACTTGCCCTTGCACGCATCGACGGCGGCGCCGGCCTCGAGCTGTCCCAGGTGATACCAGTTGCTGCCGACGAAGGCGTCGGCGGGGAAATTCATCGGGTTGTCCACCAGGACGACATAGATGCCCTCGCTCTGCGCCTTCTTCAGCAACTTGCTGAAGGAGTTGAGGTCGGGCGAGTGGATCACCAGCACGTCCGGCTTCTGGTCGCCGGAGATGATGTCGGTGATCGCCTGGGCGTGGGCGTTCACGTCCCAGTTCGGGTCGCGGGTCTCGAACGTGCCGCCCCAGGCCTCGACCTCATGCTTGAGGTAGGCGGCCCAGCCTTGGGCCAGGTCGAAGCCCATGGCCATGGGGATGAGCACGACCTTCTTGCCCTTGAGCGACTGCTCGTAGGGCGCCGCACCGGGATCCTGGGTCCCGACGTCGTCGGCCCGTGCCGTGCTGTTGACGGCCACTGCGCCGATGACCGTGAAGGCCGCGGCGGCCAGGAAATGCTTCAGCTTCATGATCCTCTCCCTTTTCTGTCGGATGCTCTTGTTTTTGAACGCCGGATTTCAGATGTCGCCTTGCTGCGCGGTCTGTTCGTCGCGGGGGTTCAGCAGGCTGTCCACCACGATCGCCACCAGCAGGATGATCGCCTTGATGAGGTTCTGCTCGATGTTGGAATAGTCCAGGATGGTCATGGCGTTCTGCATGATGCCGATCAGCAGCGCGCCGACGATCACGTTGCGCATTCCGCCCTTGCCGCCCGAGAGGCCGATGCCGCCGATCACCACCACCAGGATCACGTCGTAGAGCAGGTTGGAATTGACCACCCGGACGTTGATGCCCTGCAGGCCGGATGCCAGCAGCACGCCGGCCGAGAAGGCGACCAGCGCCGAAATGACGTAGCGCAGCACCGTCATCGGCCGGACCGGAATGCCCATGTTCCGCGCCGCCAGGAAGTTGTCGCCCATCAGGTAGACGTAGCGTCCCCACTTGGTGAAGCGCAGGAACAGGAAAGCGACGAACGCCACGCCCGAGAAGAAGAACACCTCGACCGGGATCTCACCGAGGCGGATATGCCCGAGGCTGTCGATCCAGTTGCCGACGGGGATAGTGGTCGCATCCTGATGCACGAGTTGCGAGCGGGCGAAGCCATAGACGAAATAGCCGCTGGCGAGGGTGGCGAAGATCGCCGGAATGTCGGCGTAGGCGACCAAGAACCCGTTGATCAGGCCGATCGCCACGACGCCGCTCAGAGTCAGCGCCAGGGCTTCGCCACCGGATACGCCGCTCTGCAACATCTGCAGGTACCAGGCGACCGACATGGCCATGATCGCGACCGCGGAGAGATCGATGCCGCGGCCGATGATGACGATCCCCATGCCGACAGCGAGAACGCCCAGCACGGCGACACTGCGGACGATCAGGATCAGATTGTTGGCGTTGAGAAAGCCGGGGAGTGCCGCGGCGGCGGCCACGAACAGCGCTACGGCCAGGAGGAAGACAATGACCTCCTGGGTGAGGTTCGCGAAAATCCTGTTCGTTTTCATGGTCGAGCCGCCCCGTATTAGGGCAGTAGTGAACAACGAAACCGCCCTGTGAACAAGGGTTTGCCACCCCTCCAAAGACTGGGTGGGTGCGAACCAATGACGAGACCACTTCCAACCGGCGGCAAACGGGGTAAGATTTCCTCAAAGCCTCGGCGCGGCGCCGATCCTATGGCGGCCGCGCGGCGACAATCATAAGGGAGTGCGCGCCATGTCCGTGTTGATCAAGGGTGGTACGGTCGTCACCGCCGAACAGATGTTCCGGGCCGACGTCCTTTGC
>DATKNM010000133.1:0-4134 GCA_035541335.1 Binatia bacterium | reverse complement strand
GAGCTTCTCCATCGACTGGCCCCCGGTGCCGGTCGCGTGGAACACCAGGCAGTCGAAGCGCTCTTCCAGCGTCTTCTGCACCGCCTGCACGCAGGGCGTGGTGACGCCGAACATGGTGAGGCCGATGGCAGGCTTCGCGGTCGAGGTGCCGCGCCGCGCATGCGCGACCATGCCGGCCAGTGCGTGAGCGGCATTCGAGAGGACCTGTTCCGAGATCCGGTTGATCCCCTGGACGTCGGTCACCGAGTACATCATGCAGATGTCCGACGGCCCGACATAGCGCCGCACGTCGCCTGAGGCGACGGTGGAGACCATGATTTTCGGCGTCCCGATCGGCAGACGCCGCATGGCCGGCGTCGCCAGGGACGTGCCACCGGAGCCGCCGGCCGAGATGATCCCGCCGACGTCGCGGCGCGACAGGATGAAGCGCTCGAAGGCTTCCGCCATCGCCGAGACCGATCGCCCCCGATCGTTGCCGAAAACGGATTCCGGTCCCTGCGGATGGAAACGCGCCACTTCCTGCGGACCGAAATCGGCTGCCGAGGGCATCCGGCTGGTGGAGAGATCGACGGTCACGGTCCTGAGGCCGAGCTTTTGCAGGCAGTTCGCGAGGAAACCGAGCTCGCGGCCTTTGGTGTCGAAAGTGCCGCAGACATAGCAGGAGCGGCCGACGAGCTGCGATACCGGGACCTGCATCTCGAGCGGAACGGAATCAATGCGAGTTTCCGGCTCAATGTCCGCGTCGCTGGCGGGTGCGGTCCGCATATTCCCTGGGTTGCCTTGCGACCAGCGGGTCGGCGCGCGGCTGGTGGAGAATCCGACCACCGCGGCGGCCGGCGGCAGGTTGGCGGCGCCGCCGTCATCATCCGCGGCGCGGTGCACTTGGAAGATCACGGTCTCCGGTTCGGGCGGCGCGGTCTCTTCGGATATGGGAGACGGCGTGTGCTCGCCTTCGTGCGTCCGGACGCCGAGCAGGCGCTGCTGAAGCTCCTGGTCCTGGGCAAGCTCGTGCGCCGGCATCTCGCGCACCAGGCGCCCGTTCATCATCACCGCGACGCGGCTGGCGACGGTGGTGGCGACGCCGAGATTCTGCTCGATCAGGAGGACCGAGATCTCGCCCTCCTCCGCGAGACGGCGCAGCATCTCGGCGACCTGATCGACGATGACCGGCGCCAGGCCTTCGGTCGGCTCGTCCATGATGAGGAGCTTCGGATTGGCGAGCAGCGCCCGGCTGATGGCGAGCATCTGCTGCTCGCCGCCGGAAAGCTGGGCGCCGCCGTTCTTCTTGCGCTCGGCCAGGCGCGGGAAGGTCTTGTAGATGCGATCGACGGTCCAGGCGGCCTTCCCACCCTGCCCCCGCGCCGCGAGACGCAGATGCTCATCGACGCTCAGCGAGGCCCAGACACGGCGGCCCTGCGGCACATAGCCGATGCCCTGGGCCACCACCTCGTTCGGCGCGAGGCCGAGCAGATCGACGCCGCCGGACCGCGCACTGCCGCCGCTCGCCGGGATCAATCCCATCAGCGCGTTGCAGAGCGTGGTCTTGCCCATGCCGTTGCGGCCGACGATCGCCAGAACGCCGCGGTCGAGGGTGAACGAAACACCCTGCAGCACATGGGCGTGGCCGTAATGGACCTCGAGCGCGTCCACTTCGAGGACGGGCTGGACAATGGGGGCGGCCGCAGGCTCAGCCATGCTTCTCCCCGAGATAGATTCGCTGCACGTCGGGGTCGCTCTGGATCTCCTCCGGCGTGCCATGCTTGTAGATGGCGCCGTTGTGCATCACCGTGATCCGGTCGACCACCCGCAGGGCGACGTCGAGATCGTGCTCGATGATGACGAAGCCGATGTGCCGCGGCAGGGCGGAGAGGATCTGCACCAGGTCCCGCCGCTCCGCGGGCGAAAGGCCGGCCGCCGGCTCGTCGAACAGGATCAGGCGCGGCGCCCCCGCGAGCGCCATGCCGATCTCGAGCTGTCGCTGCTGGCCGTGGGAAAGATCCGAGACCGGACTCTCGGCGACCCCGTCGAGATGCACCGCATGGGCGAGATCGCGCGCGCTTTCCAGCGCCGCCTCGTCATGCCGCGGGCGGATGAAGCTCAGGCGGCGGGCGGCCACGCCGCGGCAGGCGAGGTAGAGGTTGTCCAGGACCGAAAGGCCGCGGAACAGAAGCGAGTTCTGATAGGTGCGCCGCATGCCGCGGCGGATCCGTTCATAGGGCGGCAGCCGGGTCACTTCCTCGCCGAAGAACCGGATGCGACCGAGGGTCGGCGGGAAATCGCCGGTGATCGCATTGAACAAGGTGGTCTTGCCGGCGCCGTTGGCACCGAGGATCCCGCGGCGCTCGCCGGCGCCGACGGTCAGGTCCACCTTGTCCAAGGCGACCAGCGCGCCGAAAGTGCGGCTCACGCCCTCGAGCACGAGGGCGTGAGCCGCACCGGCACGGTGGAGGCGGAGCGCGTCGGCCATCTAGCCGCGCGCTCCGCCGCGCCTCGTCGGCCCAGCTGCCGTCATGGGCAGCTCGGATTGTCGCGGCCGACCGGGCCCAAGGCCATGAACTGATCCTCGGGCATGCCGAGGGTCTGGTTCACGTTCTCCACGACCTTGACGACCTTGTTGTAGAGATGGCCGTCATCGGCCTTCGCGACCTCGGTCAGGAAGTTGTAGGCGATGCCGTTCCGGTTCTTGTCGAGGCTGACCGGGCCGGTCGGGGTGTCCAGCTTGAGATTGGTGAGCGTGTCCCGGAACGCCTTCTGCCCACCCGAGAGGTCGCCTTTCACCTGATCGAGAGCCGTCAGCATGGCCAGGGTCTCGACGTAGTAGCCCTGGGCGAAGAGCGAGGGCGACGGGAAGCCGTCCGGATAGGCCTTCTTGTAGTCCTCGACGAACTTCTTCCAGGCGGGATTGTCCCAATTGTCGGCGATCGGACCCGCGGAAGGCGTGCCGATGATGTACTCCTCCTGCTTACCTTTCGAGCCGAGGACCGTCTGGTCGACGGTGATCGAGCCGCCGATCATCGGCTTGTCGCCGCCGGCCTGCTCATACTGATTGAGGAAGTTGACCGCGTCGGCGCCGCCCAGCGCCACGTAGATCGCGTCGATGTCGTCAGGGATCGAGGAGACGATCGAGGAGAAGTCCTTGTTGCCGATCGGCACCCAGAACTTGTTCACGACATGGCCGCCGGACTTGCAGAAACCCTGCATGAAGCCGAACACCTGGGTATAGGGGAAGGAGTAGTCCTCGGCGATGGTCACGACCTTCTTGTAGCCCTTGGTGCCGAAGGCATATTCGCCGAGGCCTGCCTGCCACTGCGCCCCGTCCGTGGTGAAGCGATAGAAGTTCGGCGCGGGATCGCGCAGGGTCGTGTCCTGTGCCGCCGATGTGCCGTTGATAAAGGTCACTTGCGGCTGGGTCTTCGCATAGTTCTTGACCGCGAGGCCCTCGTCGCCGGAGAGCGGACCGACCAGGATGTCGACCTTGTCCTGCTCCACCAGCTTACGCGCGGCATTGACCGCGCTGTCCGGCGACGCATCGCTGGAGCCGGTCACGATCTCGATCTTCTTGCCGCCGGCCATCATGTTGTGCTGGGCCAAGGCAAGCTTGGCGCCCCGCATGCTGTCTTCGCCGAGCACGGTGAACGCGCCCTGCAAGGTCGCGAGCACGCCGACCTTGATCGTGTCCTCGGCCATCGCCGAGGCGCTGAACCCCGCTGACGCCGCCAGCGATATCGCCAGCACGGCCCTACTCGTCATCTTGGACATCGTCATTCCTCCCATTTTTCTTGTCGAGTTTTCACTTACGCCACTGCCGACCGGCACCCCCGTTCGCCATCCCGCCGGCCTTCATGCGATCGGAAACCAGCCGCCAGAGACCCAGCAGCCCGTCCGGGGAAACCAAGACGATGACCAGGAAGATCAGCCCGATCAGCGTGTTGAAGCGCTCCGGGCTGATCAGGTCGATCGCGAAATTCTCGATCAGCACGAACAGCACCGCGCCGAGGAAAGGCCCGATCGGATGGCGCAGCCCGCCGATGACGGCGATCACCAGGATGTCGATCACCGGGCCGATATCGATCGTGCCCGGCGAGACCCGTCCGTTCATCCAGACATAGAGCAGGCCGCCGACCGCGGCGATCA
>DATKNM010000132.1:0-6447 GCA_035541335.1 Binatia bacterium | reverse complement strand
CTTCGAGGCGGGGCTGACGCCGGAGAGCCAGTTCGTCGATGCGCCGATCTCGATCGGCAAATGGTCGCCCGGCAACTACAACGACAGATATTACGGCCAAGTCTCATTGCGCGAGGCCTTCGCCCGCTCGCTGAACTCGGTGGCGGTGCAGCTTTCTCAGCGTGTCGGCCCGGCGCAGGTCGTCGAAACCGCGAAGCGCCTCGGCATCGACACCCCGCTCGGCGCCGAGGCCTCGATCGCGCTCGGCACCAGCGAGACGACGGTGCTGGAGATGACCGCCGCCTACGCGACCTTCGCCAACCGGGGCCAGGGCGTCATCCCCTACGGCATCACGTGCATCGCCACCCGCGACGGGAACGTGCTCTACCAGCGTACGGGATCCGGCATCGGCGCCGTGGCCTCGCCCACCGCGGTGCGCGAGATGCTGGACGTGATGAGCGCCACGGTCGATTGGGGCACCGGCAAGCATGCGCAGATCGATCGTCCCGCGGCCGGCAAGACCGGCACCAGCCAGAACTTCCGCGACGCCTGGTTCATCGGCCTGACGGCGCAGCTGGTGACGGGCGTATGGGTCGGCAACGACGACAACCGGCCCATGAACAAGGTCACCGGCGGGTCGCTGCCCGTGGACATCTGGCACGACTACACGCTGGAAGCGCTGGCCGGCCAGCCGGCCGAGCCGATCGCGCTCCCCGAAGGCTCCGCGCCGCTGATGGCCTCCGGCGAGCCGCTGCAACTCCCCGGCGCCACCACCGGCCCGGCAACCGCCACCGCCAGCGCCGAGGAGCCCGGCCTGCTCGATCGCCTGGTGAAGAGCATCCTCGGCGACGGGGGCGACAACGGGGGCGGCGCGGTGGACGAGAACGGCAACGCCGGCGGCACCGGTGGTCAAGCGAAGAAGTTCCAGCGCTCGTCGAAGTAACTCGTCGCGCTGCCGCCTGGGCGTCGGCGATCCGCCCTATTGGGAGACTTGAGGCAGTTGCCGGGTCGGCTTCACACCGGGCGAATTGCCGACCGCGAGGACCAACAGCTTCGCCGGGTCGAACAGGCGCTTTGCGGCGGCCTTGGCCTGGTCGAGGGTGACGGCATTAATCTCGGTCTCGCGCCGGGTCGGATAGTCGATGCCGAGATGCTCCATCTGGATCCCGAGCAGCGTGCGCGCCGCCGACTGGGTGGTGGCGAAGTTCTGCGCATAGGTGCCGAGCAGATAGGTCTTCGCCGCGTCGAGCTCCTCCTGGGTCGGGCCGTCGGCTTGGAACTTGGTCCATTCGGCGCGGGTGAGGTCGATCACCTGCGCCGCCTTGGCCGAGGCGGTCTGCGCACTGCCCATGATGACGCCGGCATGGTCCAGGGTCACGAGATCGGTGTCGATGCCGTAGGCGAGGCCGCGCTTCTCGCGGACCTCGTTCATCAGCCGCGAGGAGAATCCGCCGCCGCCCAGCGTATAGTTGGCGAGATAGGCCGCGAAGAACCCCGGGTCCTCGCGCTTGATGCCGGGGGCGGCGAAGAGAAGGATGGTCTGCGGCAGGTCCTTCTCGATCACCGCCAAGCCGCCCGCCGCATCGACCTTCGCCTCCGGCACCGCGGGCGCGGCACTCTTCGCCGGCAGTCCGGCGAAGGTGCGGTCGAGCAGCGGCTTCAGCTGGTCGGCGGTGATGTCGCCCACCACCGCCACATAGAGCCGGTCCTTGGTGAAGTTGTCGGTGACGAAGCCCTTCAGGTCATCGACCGTGATCGCCTGTAGCGACTGCGCCGTGCCGTCGCTGCGCCGGGCGTAGGGATGACCGGGGAACAGCAGCCGGTTGAGGCCTTCGCCGGCCAGCGACTCCGGATCGCGCGCGGCGTCGGTCGCCATGGAGACGAACTGCCCGCGCATGCGTGTCACGGGCTCGTCGTCGAGCCGCGGCTTGGCAAGCGCCAGGCCGAGCAGGTTGAAGGCGAGGTCCTTGTCCTCGGTCAGGAACCGCAGCCCGCCGGTGAAGCTGTCGAGCGAGGCGTCGAACGCATAGTCGATGCCGTGATCGGCAAGCTGCTTCTGGAAATCCTTGGAGACGATGTCCCCGGCGCCCTCGTCCATCAGTCCGGACATGAAGGTCGCGAGACCCTCCTTGTCTTGAGGATCGCCGGCGCTGCCGCCCTTGAACCCCAGCGCCAGCGAAATCAGCGGATTGCTGTGATCCTCGATCAGCCACGCGGTGATTCCACCCGGCGAGGTCACGGCCTGGATGTCGATGGCGCGCGCCGGCAGCGGCGCGAGGATGAGTGCGAAGAGGAGCGGGATCAGCCGACGGATGGCGCTCATTGGATCCCTCCCCCGACCGGGGCCGGTGGGGTGGGCGGCGGCGCGCCGGGAACGGCGCCCGGCTTCGGCAGCAGCATGCCGGTCGCGGAGTTGTTCGGTACCAGGACGAGCTTTGCCGCCGCCAGCACGTCGGCCGCCGTCACCTGCTTGATGCGGTCGGGCCAGGATTGGATGTCGGCAAGGCTGCTGCCGGTCGCCATGCGGGTCGCGACGAACTGCGCGGCGCCGGCGAGGCTGTCGCGGGACTTCACGGCGGAGATCTCCAGCCGGTGCTTGGCGTCGGCGACCTCCTGGTCGGTGACGCCGTCTTTCAGCACCGCGGCGATCTCGTCGTCGATCGCCTGCTCGATCTGCTCGACCTTGACACCCTGCCGCGGCGCGCCCCAGAAGGCGAAGCTGCCCTGGTCGTAGGGGCTGGCGTCGTAGCTGCTCCCGGCATAATCGGCCAAGGCCTTCTCCACCACCAGGTGCCGGTAGAACCGGCCGACGTCGTTGCCGCCCAGGATCTCGTCCAGCACCTGCAGCGCATAGGCCTGGTTTCCCTCGGCCGTGCGATAGGACGGCGCCTGGTAGAGCCGGCTCACCGAAGGCTGGTCCACGAACTCGCTCTCCAGCGTCACCCGCCGCGGCGCGTAAGCGGTGGGTTCCTTCAGGCGCTCCCGCGGCGGCACGTCCTTCTTCGCGATCGGGCCGTAGTACTTCTCGGCCAGCGTCTTCACCTCGTCGGTCGTGACGTCGCCCGCGATCACCAGCACCGCATTGTTGGGCGCGTAATGCTTGTTGTAGAAGTCGATCGCGTCCTGGGTCGAATAGGTGTCCATCTCGTGATGCCAGCCGATGATCGGCAGGCGATAGGGATGATTGAGGAACAGCACCGCGTTCAGCATCTCCGAGAGCTGGGCGCCGGGCTGGTTCTCGGTCCGCTGGCGCCGCTCCTCGATGATCACGTCCCGCTCCGGCAGCACCACCGCGTCGGTGAGCTGGATGTTGGTCATGCGGTCCGCTTCCATCTCCATGATGAGCGGGAGGTCGCGCTTGGCGATCTGCTGGTGGAAGGCGGTCACGTCCTGGTTGGTGAAGGCGTTGTCGTCACCGCCGCGGCGCGCCACTTCCTTGTTGAAGAAGCCGCCGGGATAGCGCGGCGTGCCCTTGAACATCAGGTGCTCCACGAAATGCGCGACGCCGTTCTTGCCGATGGCGCCGTCCGCGGCGCCCGCCTTGTAGGCGATGATCTGGTAGACCACCGGCGCCAGGTGTTTGGGCAGCACCACAACCTCGAGCCCGTTCGGCAGGGTGAAGCTGTCGGCGGTGAAAAGCTCGGCGCGCGCCGGCTGGAACGCCAGCAGCGCCGTCCAAAAAGCAAGGCCGGCGAACAGAGCCGCCGGCCGGATGCGTGCATGAGCCATGATGCCCTTGAGGCTGATTGGTCCTAAGTGAACGAGCCGCGCGTCGAAGAGATCGCTAGTAGAGCAAGCCGCTCATTGAACAGGCCGCTAGTTGAACAGACCCTGGAGCAGGCCCTGCTTCTTCCGCTCGATGATCGGAGTCTCCCCGGTATCGACCGGTGCGCCCAGCGCCTGGTTCTCCTGGAGGCGCTTCTGCTCCGCGACCGGATCGACCACGGTGCCGTAGGGCTGGGGCTTGCGCCAGAAGATCAGGTCGTCGAGCAAGGTCTTCGAATTCGCCTCGTCGGTCGCCGTCTCCTCATCCACCAGCTTGCGGATGTTCGGATCGACGCCGGTCATGCCGCCGGCGCTCTGCAGGAAGGCGGACTCCCCGGCGGACTCCGTCGAGGTCTGCTCGCCTTCGCCGATCGAGGGGATCTGGTCTGGCGTCATCGTTTGAGCGGTCTGGACGCTCCGGTCGGAATAGCCGGTGACGATCGCCTGGGCCTGCTGTTGGGTGGTGCCCTCTTGCGGCCGCGGCGCGCCCGGTGTCGGCGGGCGCAGGCTGTAATCCGGCGGCATGCTGAGGGGCGCCCGCGAGACCACTTGGAACTCGTCGGGCGAACGCTTGGTCAGGCCCAGCATTTCCTTGGTGCTGGAGCAACCTGCGATCGCCGGACCGATAAGTGCCAGCGCCACCAAGGTCGTCCAGGGTGATGTCATGAGCACGGATCGGCGCATGTTCCGCAACCTCCTAGGATTGCTCCGTTTTAGCGCGATCGACCCGGTGAAACAACCCGTGGAAAAGTAACAAAATGACACCGACCGTGATGCCGGAATCCGCCAAGTTGAAGGCCGGCCAATGGAATTCCCGACCGCTTCCGGTCCGGATGTAGAAGTCCAGGAAGTCGAACACCGCCCCCATCCGCAGCCGGTCGATCACATTCCCGAGCGCCCCGCCGGCGATGAGGCCGATCCCCAGGGCCTGGAGCAGGTTGTCGGTCCGGATGAGCCAATAGATGAGACCGAGCGAGACCAGGATCGCCCCGCCGGAGAGCACGAAGGGCCCGGCGCCGCGCAGCATGCTGAAGCTGACGCCGGTATTCCACGCCGCCACCAGCGAGAATATCGGCAGCACGGAGATCCCAAACGGGTGCTGCTCCATCACGTGGAGCACGATCGCCTTCGAAGCCTGGTCGGCCACGATCAGCGCCAGGGTGAGGCCGAGGCCGAGCCGGAACAGGCGCCGGTCCAGGATCTGGAACGACATCACGAGACCGGCTCTCCCGCCGCCTCGCCCAGGGTCTCCACCGCGTCGGTGCAGCGACGGCAGAGCGTGGGATGCGCCTTCGACTCGCCGACCTCGGTCAGGACCTGCCAGCAGCGCTCGCACTTCTCGCCCTCGGCGAGATTGACGATCACTTCCACGCCGGCCATGTCGGGCAGACGGAAGGCGCCGGCCGGCGCCTCGTCGCCGGGCTGCAGGGCGACCAGCGCCGCGCCGGAGGTGATGGCGATCTCGCGCAGGTCGACACCCTCCAACTCGGCCACGTGCTCCGGCGTCAGATAGACGGTCGGTGCCGCCTGCAAGCCGGAGCCGATCTTCTTCTCGGCGCGGGCGACCTCCAGCGCGCCGGTGACGACCCGGCGGATGTCGCGGATCTTGCCCCAGCGCGCGGCCAAGGCGGGATCGCGCCAGCCGGCCGGGGTCTCCGGATAGACCCGGAGATGCACGCTTTCCTCCCCCGCCTTCGTCCCATGGTCCTTCCAGGGCCGTGCCCGCCAGGCTTCCTCGGCCGTGAAGCAGAGGATCGGCGCCAGCCAGGTAGTCAAGCGCGAGAACACCTCATGGAGCACCGTGCGCGTCGCGCGCCGCCGCTTCGACGTGGTCGCGTCGCAGTAGAGCGCGTCCTTGCGGATGTCGAAGTAGAAGGCGGAGAGATCGACGGCACAGAAGCTATGCAGCTCGGTGAAGAGGCTGTGGAACTCGTAGTCTCGCGCGCTCTCCCGCACCTTGGCGTCGAGCTCCGCAAGGCGATGCAGCACCCAGCGGTCGAGCTCCGGCATCTCCTTCGCGGCGAGGCGCTCGCTCTCCTGCCAGCCGTCGAGCGCGCCCAGCAGGTAGCGGAAGGTGTTTCTGAGGCGGCGATAGTGGTCCGCCATGAACTTCAGGATCTCCGGCCCGATGCGCTGGTCGTCGGAATAATCCGAGGCCGCGACCCAGAGCCTAAGGATGTCGGCGCCGTACTGCTCCATCACCTTCTGCGGCGCCACGACATTGCCGAGCGACTTCGACATCTTGCGGCCCTGCTCGTCGAGCGTGAAGCCGTGGGTCAGCACCGCCTTGAACGGCGCCTCCTTCCGCGTGCCGCAGGCCTCGAGCAGCGAGGAATGGAACCAGCCGCGATGCTGGTCCGAGCCCTCGAGATAGAGATCGGCCGGCCATTTGAGGTCGGCGTCCTTGCGCGGCTCCAGCACGAAGGCATGGCTCGAACCGGATTCGAACCAGACATCGACGATGTCCTTGATCTGCTCGAAGTCGTCCGGGTTGTAGTCGTTGCCGAGGAAGCGCGAGGCCGGGCTGGCGAACCACGCGTCGGAGCCCTCTTTCCGGAACACCTCGACCACGCGCTCCATGACGCGCGCGTCCTTCAGCAGCTCCTGCGTCTCCTTATGGACGAAGACCGCGATCGGCACGCCCCAGGCGCGCTGGCGCGAGATCACCCAGTCGGGGCGGTTCTCGATCATGGAATAGAGCCG
>DATKNM010000131.1:0-5112 GCA_035541335.1 Binatia bacterium | reverse complement strand
GGTCGCCGCGGTCGACGGGATCGGCTTCACGGTGAAACGCGGCGAGACCGTGGCCCTGCTCGGCGGCAACGGCGCCGGCAAGACCACCACCATCTCCATGCTGCTCGGCCTGCTGCGGCCGACCCGCGGCACGGTCCACCTGTTCGGCCTCGACATCGCCCGGCACCGCCACCGCGTGCTAGGGCGGATGAACTTCTCCTCGCCCTATGTCGAGCTGCCGCACCGCCTCACCTTGCGGCAGAACCTGATGGTGTTCGCCAAGCTCTACGGCCTCGGCGATGCGCGGGCGCGGATCGCCGCTTTGGCCGAGGCGCTGGAGCTCGGCCCGCTGATGGACCGCAAGGTGGGATCGCTCTCTGCCGGGCAGAAGACCCGCGGGGCGCTCGCCAAGGCGCTGATCAACCGCCCCGACCTGCTGCTGCTGGACGAGCCCACCGCCTCGCTCGATCCCGACACCGCCGACTGGGTCAGGCATTACCTCGAGCGCTATCAGCAGGAGACCGGTGCCGCGATCCTCCTCGCCTCCCACAACATGGGCGAGGTCGAGCGCCTCGCCGACCAGGTGCTGATGATGCGCCAGGGGAAGATCGTCGATTCCGGCTCGCCCCAGGATCTTCTCTTCCGCTACAGCCGGCAGAATCTGGAGGAGGTGTTCCTGGACATCGCCCGCGACCGTCGCGCCAACGGCCCTGCCGAGCCGGCCACCGTGGAGACCAGCCTATGACCCAGGACGCGATAGGGATGACGGAAGAACGCGCCGAGATACCCGCCTGGTTCTCCTTCGGCCGGGTCGCCGCCATGTGCCTCCGGCACTTCTACGTGCTGAAGGGCTCCTGGCCGCGCCTCATCGAGATGGCCTATTGGCCGACCATGCAGATGATCATCTGGGGCTTCTTCTCGACCTTCCTCTATCGCAACTCCACCTGGCTCGCGAGCGCGTTCGGCGTGCTGCTGGCGGCGGTGATGCTGTGGGACGTGCTGTTCCGCGGCCAGCTCGGCTTCTCGCTCTCGTTCCTGGAGGAGCTGTGGTCGCGGAACCTCGCCAATCTCTATTGCAGCCCGCTGACGCCGGTCGAGCACGTGGTCTCGCTGCTCACGATGGCCCTGGTGCGCGCCCTCATAGGCGTGCTGCCGGCCATGGTGCTGGCGATCCCGTTCTATCACTTCTCGATCTTCAGCCTGGGGCCGCCGCTCGGCGCGTTCTTCTTCTGCCTGCTGCTGATGGGCTGCAGCATGGGGATGGTGGTGACGGCGATGATCCTCCGCTTCGGCCTCGCTGCGGAGAACCTCGCCTGGTTCATCGTGTTCCTGCTGGCGCCGGTCAGCGCGGTCTACTACCCGGTCTCGATCCTGCCGTCATGGCTGCAGGCTATCGCCTGGTCGCTGCCCTCGACCTATGTGTTCGAGGGCATGCGGGCGATCATGTTCGATCACGCCTTCCGCTGGGACCTGTTCCTGGGCTCGCTCGCCCTCAACGCCGTCTTCCTGGTGATCGGGCTCGCGACCTATCTCTGGAGCTTCGCCCGCGCGCGCCAGCTCGGCCTGCTGCTGCAGGTCGGCGAATAATCTAAGCAGATCCAATCACACTCACGCGTTGCTGTGGCAGGGTGACGATCGCCGTGGTGCCGATGCCGACGGCGCTCTCGAGATGGAGCGTGCCGCCATGGAGCTCGGCGAGCTTGCGGGAGAGCGGCAGGCCGAGGCCGGTGCCGCTGCTGGCGCGGTCGAGATTGCCGTCGGCCTGGACGAAGGGCTCGAACACGCGCTCGAGATCGCGGCCCGAGATGCCGACGCCGGTGTCGCGCACCATGATCACCCGGGCGCCCCGGGCGTCGACATGGGTCGAGACCTCGACCGTGCCGCCCGAGGGCGTGAACTTGATGGCGTTCGAGATCAGGTTCAGCAGCACCTGGCGAAGCTTGCGCTCGTCGCCCTGCAGCACCAGCCGGGGATCGATCGGCGTCGTCTTCAGCACGACGTCCTTGGTCTCGCTCTGGCCGCGGGCGATGCGGATCGCCGAGGCGATCATCGGCTCCAGCGCGAACTCGGCCTCGTCCAGCGTGACGGCGCCGGTTTCGAGCTTCGAGAAGTCGAGGATGTCGTTGATGATCTGCAGGAGATGGCGGCCGCTGGAGCGGATATCGCCGAGATACTCGTCGAGCTTCATCGCCTGGCCGCCGCCCTCGACCTGCATCAGCAGCAGGTCGGAGAAGCCGATGATGGCGTTCAAGGGCGTGCGCAGCTCATGGCTGACGGTGGCGAGGAAGCGGGACCGCGCGGCCGCCGCGGATTCCGCCGCGGTCCTCGCATGGTCGAGCTCGACCAGGCGGCGCTGCGCCTGCTTCACGGTCAGCTCCAGCAGCTGCGACATGGCGCCGAGGCCGGCGAAGCGGCCATCCTCCGCGATCAGGAAGCCGGACTGGATCGCGCTCGGATACTCCCGCGCGATCAGCGCCTTGATCTCGTCGAGGGCGACCGCGCGATCCACCAGCAGCGGCCGGCGGTTGGCGAGCGGCCAGATCGGGCGGCGGTTGTAGACGTCGTACCAGAGAGGTTGGGAGAAGGCGGAGAGGATGCGGTCGCGCTCCAGCGCACCGAGCACCGTGCCGTCTTCGTCGACGACGGCGATGATCGAGGTCAGCGGCGAGCGCTTCAGGATCGCCAGCACCTCGCCGCCGGTCGCATCCGGGCCGACGGTCGGTCCCTCTTCCAGGAGGTCGGCGGCGCACATCACGAAGGCCGAGCGCACGAGGCTCTCGCGCGCCGGCACGATCGTCACCGGCGCGAGCGCGCCGACCTCGCCCAGGTCCTCGAGGACCGGGTCCAGCAATGCGAGAACCGAGTCATCCATGCCGGCCATTGCAGCACATTTTCCATGACAATGGCATGAAGAATCGTGCTAACTAATTGATTTATAAGTAATTTATTGATGGATAGGACCCGGGATCGCGAGCGCGCCGGATGCAGGAATTTCCGTGAATTCCGCCGGGAGGATATCTTTACCGGGCCGCATCTTAATAACGCGTAAAAGGCAATGGGACGTGGGCGCCTGGTACCTCTATCTGCTCGAATGCGTGGACGGCGCGCTCTATACCGGGATCGCGATCGATCCTCTGGCGCGCTATGAAAAACACCGGGCGGGCAAGGGTGCGAAATACACCCGTGCCAATCGCCCGGTGCGTCTGATCGGCGCGATCGCCTATCCGGACCGCGGCAGCGCCACCCGTGCGGAGATCGCCTTCAAGAAGCTGAAGGCCGCCGAGAAGCGCGCGCGGATCGGCGACTTCGCGGCGGTTACTGCAGGGTGATGCCGTTGTCCTTGGCGACCTGGTCGTAGATCTCGCAGGCCTTGTCGTAGTTGCCCTTGCCGAGCTCGGCGCCGCCCTCGTTCACCTTCTCGTTGGCGGCGACGATCTTCTTCGAATCTTCCTCGGTGGTGGCCTGGCCGGCCTTCTGGCCGAGCGCGGTCGCGACCTTGGTCATCTTGTCGACCGCCTGGGCCTGGTCGCAGCCGGCGAAAGCCGGGGCGGAAAGAGCCGCGAGGACGACGAGGCCGGCGACGAAACGGGTGAACATCGAAAGTCTCCTGAAACAGTGAAGCGGGGCCCCTCGCCCCGCTCGCAATCCGTCGTACCGGAAACCGCTTCGGTTCAGGATTCTATCTGGCCGGAGAGTGACCGCCGCCACAGGTCAGGGACCTTGCGCCCGGCGGCGACCTTGGTGGCGCCCGCGATTCGCGCGAAACGATGGATGCCGGCGCGCAGGGCATCTTTATCGACCGGCTTCATGAGATCGAGGCCGGTGATCAGCCACTTGCCGTTCTCGCGCTTGCCGTCGATCAGCCCGACCACGTCGTCGCGCCAGAGGATCGGCAAGGCGAAATAGAAGCGGCGCTGGCGGACGGGGGTGTAAGCCTCGAACTTGTAGGTGAAGCCGTAGAGCTCCGTGAAGCGGTCGCGGTTGAAGAGCAGGTTGTCCAAGGGTGCGATCAAGCGCACGCGGTCGTCGCTCTTCTTCGCGGCGGATTCCCAGCCGGCTCCGTCCTTGGCGAGGATGAACCAGGTCTCCTCATCCCCACCGTTCTTGACCGCGACCGTTTCGATCAGGCCTTCCTTGGCGCAGCGGTCGACCAGCTTGCGGCTCGCGGCGAGGCCTGGCCCGCGCCAATTGCCGAAGTGATGATTGACCCTTTGCGCCAGCTGGTTGCGGCTGGCGATCTTCAGCACGTCCAAGGCCGAGGTCACCATGAAGCGCTGGTGCTCGGCGCTCCTGATCCGCGCCGGCTTCAGGAGCTCCGGCGCCACCTTCTCGGTCAGGTCGAACTGGCGGTGAAAGTTCTTGGTGCGGCCGCTGACCTGGACCTTGCCCTCATAGAACAGGTGCTCGAGCGCCTTGGTGGTCGCCTTCACGGTGTTGAAGCCGCCGACGATGCGCTCGGCCTCGAGCTCGCCGGGGCTGACCGGGCCGCTCTCGCGGATCTGCTTCACCAGCCTGCGCTTGACCGGCTTCAGCTCGTCGTAATGCATGCTGCCTTCCACCGCCTTGTGGAAGTCCTGCAGGAAGTGCGGCAGCCAATCCCGGCGGGTGGCGAAGATCGGGTAATGCGTCTCCAGCATCCGCCGCTCGCCATAGACCATGCGGTAGAAATCGGCGACCGGCGCGGCGTTGCGCGCGACCCAGACGATCTCGTGGTTGCGCAGGCCCGTCCGGATGATGGAATCGATCTGGATCATGCCGAGCTCGACGGCGCGATCCATCGACTCCTCCGCCCGCCAGAACGGCCCGCGCAGGCCCAGCCGGTCCGCGAGAAACGCGCGGATCTCTGCAAGGAACTTCGGCGCGGGCTTCTGCAAAGGCTCAGCTCTTTCCGCTGACGCCGGCTTCGGCGAAGCTCGCCATGCCGGTGTGGCAAGAGACGGCGGCGCGCAGGAGCGGGATCGCGAGTGCGGCGCCGGAGGCTTCGCCGAGCCGCATGCCGAAATCGAGCAGCGGCGTCCTGCCGAGCGCCGCCAGCAGCCGGCGATGCCCAGGCTCGGCCGAGCAATGCGCCACCTGGCAATGGTCGAGCGCATGGGGATCGAGGCGATAGAGCACGGCCGCCGCCGCGGTGGT
>DATKNM010000130.1:0-11926 GCA_035541335.1 Binatia bacterium | reverse complement strand
GTAGATTCCGGATGACATTCCCAGTGACCTGGTCTATGTTTGCTGCATGACCACAGGACGGATCATTGGGCTCGTGTTGTTCGCCGCCGCACTGATGTTCGGCGCCGCGGATCTCTGGCACAGCTATTTTCCGGCCTACGGCAGCGACGCGCTCACCCTGGAGCGGATCTGGCTGCTGTTGAGTGCGCGCAGCATGGTGACGGTGGAGAGTCTGGTCCAGGGCATCTGGCGCCCGATCTGGGACGAGGGCTTCGGACCGTTCCTGCTGGTGCCGGCCTGGGGTTTCTGTGGCGTGCTCGGCTTCCTGTTCTTCGCCTTCGGGCGGCCGAAGGTCGAAGACCGCTGATCCGCATCATCTGATTTCTGAAATCTGCTCCATCTGACGGCTGCGGATCCCTCCGCATCCGAACGCGCTTGATTCGGATCAAGTCGCGGGCGGACACTGCACGGACCATCCCCGCGAAACGTCTTCGTGGAGGCCTCCCTTGGATCTTCTCAAGAGCTTCTTCGACACGGCGCAGTTCGCGCCGCACGGCCAATGCCTGCTCTGGCAGTCGAACTGGCTGGCGCTCTACACCGTCTCCGACGGCGCGATCGCACTCGCCTATTTCTCGATCCCGCTGGCGCTCGCCTGGTTCGTGGTGAAGCGCCGCGACATCGCCTTCCGCTGGATCTTCGTGCTGTTCTGCGTCTTCATCGTCGCCTGCGGCACCACCCACGTCTTCGACGTCTGGACGCTTTGGAATCCCGACTATGGCGCCGCCGGCCTGGTGAAGGCCTTCACCGCGGTCGCCTCGGTGATGACCGCGGTCATGCTCTGGAACCTGCTGCCGCGGGCCCTGGCGCTGCCCGGCTCGACGGCGCTCAGGGATCTCAATCTGCTGCTGGAGCGGCAGGTCGGCGAGCATCGCGAGGCGCGCGCCGGTCTGCAGGACATGAATGCGCTCCTGGAAGAGCGGGTGAAGGAGCGCACCGCGGCGCTCGAGCGCGAGATCGAACAGCGCCGCGCCGCCGAGGCGGAGCTGATCCGGAGCCGGGAGCAGTTCCGGCATCTCTTCCTCAGCAATCCCTTGCCGATGTGGATCTACGACCGCAGCACCTTGCAGTTCCTGGAGGTGAACGACGCGGCGATCGACAATTACGGCTACAGCCGCGACGAATTCCTGAAGATGGGCCTCGCCGACATCCGTCCGCCGGAGGAGATCGATCGCCTGCTCACGAACATAGGCCGTAAGGTCGGCGCCTATGAATCCAGCCGCAACTGGCGGCATCGCCGCAAGAACGGAGAGCTGCTGACGGTGGACGTGTTCAGCCACGAGATCGCCCTCACCGACCGCATGGCGCGCCTCGCCGTGGTGCTGGACGTGACCCAGCGCAACGCCGCGGAAGAGCAGCTCCGCCAGGCGCAGAAGATGGAGGCGGTCGGCCAGCTGACCGGCGGCATCGCCCACGACTTCAACAATCTCCTCGCCATCATCCAGGGCAACCTCGAGATGCTGCAGGAGCGGCTCGCCGGCGATCCCAAGCTCGGCGACATGATCGACTACGCGCTCCGCGCCTCGGAGCGCGGCGCCAGCCTGACGAAGCGATTGCTCGCCTATTCCCGGCAGCAGCCGCTGGATCCGCGTGCTGTCGATATCGCTTTGCTGATCGCCGGCATGACCGACCTGATGCGGCGGGCGCTGGGCGAGACCGTCGATGTCAGGACCTACATCCCCGCCGGCCTTTGGCCGACCCGGATCGACCCCAACGAGCTCGAGCACGCCTTGCTCAACCTCGCGGTCAATGCCCGGGACGCGATGCCGAGCGGCGGCACGCTCACCATCGAGGCCGAGAACACCCGGCTCGACGAGGCCTATGCCGCACAGAACGCCGAGGTGAAGCCCGGCGCCTATGTCATGATCGCCGTGACCGACACCGGCATCGGCATGACCAAGGAGGTCATCGCCCGCGTCTTCGAGCCGTTCTTCACCACGAAGCCGGTCGGGCAGGGCAGCGGCCTCGGCTTGAGCATGGTGTTCGGCTTCGTGAAGCAGTCGGGCGGCCACATCAAGGTCTACAGCGAGCCCGGCCACGGCACGACCGTCCGGCTTTATCTGCCGCGCGCCGCCGTCGCGGAGCGGGCGGCGGAGGCGCCGGCCGAGGAGGCCGCGGGCACCGCGGCGCGCCAAAGCGAGCTCATCCTGGTGGTGGAGGACGATCCCGACGTCCGCAAGCTGGTCCTCAACCTTGTCGAGGACCTAGGCTATCGGACGGTCTCCGCCGTCGATGGCGGTTCCGCGCTGGAGGCGCTGGACCGTGTCGGCCGGGTCGATCTCCTCTTCACCGACGTGGTGCTGCCGCGCGGCATGAACGGCGCGCTGCTCGCCAGGGCGGCCCGCGAGCGCCAGCCGGACCTCCGGGTGCTCTACATGTCCGGCTACACCCGCAACGCCATCCTGCACAACGGCGTGCTGGACGAGGGCGTGCAGCTCATCACCAAGCCCTTCCGCAAGGCCGACCTCGCGAAGAAGCTGCGCCAGGCCCTCGGGGAGATGAGCGGTGAGACCGAAGCCGCGGACAGTTAGCCGAGCTTCTTCGCGTAGTCGTAGGCCTCGCGGCTGATGTAGCTGGCGAGGCCGCGGCCCTGCTTAGCCAGCAGCTTCATCCTTTCCACCTTGGCCCAGCCCGGCCGTTCATGGTTGTAGAGATAGGTGCCGCCGTCGGCGAAGCGCACGATGATGAAGTCCGGGCCGATCTCGAAGGCCCGCACGCCGGAGCTGCCGGAACGGTTCGGATAATCCTGCATGTGCGGAGCTGCCCGGTTCCAAGATCGCCAAAACCGGATAGAACTCTCGCATGAATGAGAAGCGAATCCATCAGGCTTTCGAGATCAGCATCCTGTTGAAGGGCGCTCATGCCGTCATCGAATGCATCGGCGGCATCGCGCTCGCCGTGGTGTCTCCCGGGACGATCGCCGGCCTTGTGAACCGCTTCACCCAGGACGAGCTGGTCGAGGACCCGAAGGATTTCATCGCGGGCCATCTGCTGGCCTGGGCGCAGGACTTCTCGGTCGCGACCCAGCACTTCTACGCCTTCTATCTCTTGAGCCACGGCGTGGTGAAGCTGCTGTTGGTCGCAGGATTGCTCAGGGACAAGCTCTGGGCCTATCCCGCCTCGCTGGTCGCGATGACGCTCTTCATCGCCTATCAGCTCTACCGCTATTCCTACACCCACGGGATCGGCCTCCTGGCGCTGACCGTCTTCGACCTCGTGGTGATCTGGCTGGTCTGGCACGAATGGCGCGCCCGCGCCCGCCACCTGAGCTCGAGGACGGTCTAGCGGAGCGCTGGATCTACTTTCTTGCGCAACCCTTGGCGCCACGGCTGCAGTCAACCCCCACTCCGGCTCGCCCCCATCTTGGGGGCGAGGGATATTTGAAGGCGCTGCTCGAAGTGAACGCGAAGATTCTCCCCTTCTTCCCGCTCCCAAGATGGGAGCGGGTGAGGGTGGGGGTTGATGCAGCCGTGATGTCTTCTGAATGAATCTGCTCGAGGATCCAGTGCTCTGAGACTCCGGAGCCTAGAGGCGTGCCGTCGGCTTGCCCTTCAGCTTGTCCCCCGATTTGTCCGAGGCCTGCTGCTCCAACTGGTCCTTGATGTCCTTGGCCATCTGCTTCTCGATCGCGTCGCGTTGCTCCGGCGACATCGCCTTCAACTTCTCGCGGGTGAGGCCGTGACTGGCGAGCCAGGCATCCGCCATCCGCTCCGCCGGGCTCTCCTTCATGTAGGCGAGGAACGCGTCGGCCGCCGAGCTGCCGCCTTTCTTGGTGAGAGAGGAAGATGCGGCGGTGCTCGACGTCGTGAGCGGCGTGGTGGAGCCGAGGATCAATCCGACGGACATGCTATGCCTCGATGCTGTGCGGGTTCTGCGTTCACCGTCGCGGGATCTGCCGCGCCGACCGGAAGAATCTTCCCGGGGGCGGCGCGCCGATCCGTGCGGCCCGTCACAGCCAGCAAGCGGCATGCCAGTTGTAAGGTTCAAGGCATTGAAAAAGCGACGGCTTTAGGTGTTTAACAGGCCCGGCGATCGGGGAGTGGAAGCATGGAGTCGACGGTCTGGGCCAGCCTGGTGGCCCGCTATTTCGAGGCGGCCGCACAGGCGCTCGATCCCGCCAACCTGAAAGGCGGCTCGTTCAAGCGCGACCAGGCTGCCGTCCAGGCGGTGGCGGCGCGGCGCCGCCCGCTGGCAGAGCGGGCCGCGGCGCTCGGCGACTGGCTGGTCGCCCAGCGGGGCGGCCGGCCCACATCGCCTCAGCCGACGCCGAAACCGGGACCGTCGAACCCCGACGCGGAGCAGACCTTCGCCGTCGCGGCGGCGCAGCAGGCGCTGCCGGTGCTGGATCGGCTCGACGAGCGCGACATCCCCGGAGCCTTCGCCACTCTGCGCGCGACGCTCGCCAAGGCCTATGACCCGAAGGACGATACAAGGCGCAGCTTCCTCAACATCGGCTCGAAGCTGCTCTGGTGCCGGTTCCCGGAATCGGCGCCGATCTACGAGCAGTCCGCCGCCAACGCCACCGCTTTCCTGGTGAAGCTGATGAAGGCGGTGGAGGCCGCGGCGCCCTATCAGCGCGTCACCGAGGAGCGGCGCTACGACGACCATGACGGCTATCTGCAATGGGACTTCAACAACAAGCGCATGGTCGATTGCTGGTACTACAAGGACTACGTCCAGTCCCGGGCGGTCCTCTTTGCCCGCTGCCGCGACGAGATCGTCCGCCGCATCGTCGCCGCCGGTCCAAGCATCACCACCGCGAGTCCGTTCCAGGTATTCGACAAGATGCTCTGGCTGATCGGCGACCACCGCCACGATTACAGCCTGAAAGGCAGCAACCTCGGCCCGACACCGGCCCAGGTCGGAAGGGCGTAGCTGGACCGAGCCGACTTCGGAATTCCGCCAATCTTCATCCCGGATTCACAAAACGGCGACCCTTCTCCGCTATCGCGCGGGAGGCGGGCCGATTAACTTCCGAGCAGCATGAACAGCCCGAGTCTAGATCTCGCGGGACGGGCCGCGGCGCCGAAGGTCACCCGCGCCCAGGAGAAGTGGATCCTGGCGGCGACCATCATCGCCTCCACCATGGCCTTCTCCGACATGACCATCGTCAACGTCGCCCTGCCGGTCTTGCAGAAGAATCTCGGCGCCTCCTTCGCCGAGGTGCAGTGGGTGGTCGAGGCCTACACCCTGGTCCTCTCGGCTCTCATCCTGGTGGGCGGCGCGGTCGGCGATCTCTTCGGCCGGCGCCGGGTGTTCTCGATCGGCATCGCGATCTTCGCCGTCGCCTCGGCCGCCTGCGGCCTTGCGCCCGATCCCGCGACCCTGGTGATCGCCCGCGGCGTGCAGGGCTTCGGCGCGGCGCTGATGATGCCGGGCAGCCTCGCCATCGTCTCCGCGAGCTTCCCCCGCGAGCGCCAGGGCGATGCGATCGGCCTCTGGTCGGCGACCACCGGCGTCTCCATGGCGATCGCGCCCGCCTTCGGCGGCTGGCTGATCGACACGCTCTCCTGGCATGCGGCGTTCCTGATCAATCTGCCCTTGGCCGCCGTCGCCTTCGGCCTCACCCAATGGAAGGTGCCGGAGAGCCGCTCCTCGCATGCGCGCGCACTCGACCTCCTCGGCATCCTGCTCGCGATCCTCGGCCTCGGCAGCCTCACCTATGGCCTCATCGCCGCGGGCGCGGAAGGCTTCGCCGATCCCGGCGTCTTCGGCCCGATCCTCGGCGGCGCGCTCGCGCTGGTGCTCTTCGTGCTCGCCGAGCGCCGCGCCCGCGATCCCATGATCTCGCTCTCGCTCTTCAAGCTGCCGAATTTCGGCGGCATCCAGGCCTTCACCTTCCTGCTCTGGGCGGCGCTGCACGGCACCGCCTTCTTCGTGCCGTTCCGCCTGATGCAGGTGCAGGGCCTGGCGCCGACCCAGGCCGGCATGGCGCTGCTGCCGCTGGTGGTAATCTCGGCGCTGCTCTCCCGCTGGTTCGGGCGCCTCGCCGACAAGATCTCGCCGCGCATCCTGCTGGTTGCCGGCGCGCTCCTGACCGGCACCGGCTTCCTGCTGCTGACCATCCCCGACGCCGAGAGCCCCTATCTCCTCGGCTTCATGCCGGCGCTGGTGCTGATGGGGATCGGCATGGGCGTCTGCCAGGTGCCGGTGACCGTTGTGGCCCTGAACGCCGCCGGGCCGAGCCATGTCGGCACCTCTTCCGCCATCAACAACATGGCGGCGCGCACCGGTGGCCTGATCGCCATCGCGGTCTTCGGCCTCGTCCTCGCCCATGGCTACGACGCGGCGCTCCTCAAGGGAATGCAGGCGGCGGGCCTCCCCGAGGCCGTGCAGCAGTCCCTCGAGCTGCAGCGCGCGAAATTGGCGGCGACCGTGCCGCCGGCCGATCTCCCGCCGGAGCAGCAGGCGGCGGTCGTGGCGCTGGTGAAGGCCGCCTTCATCACCGGCTATCGCTGGGCGATGACCGCGGCGGGCCTCATGGCCTATGTCAGCGCCTTGGTCGCGCTACGCTACATCCGTCGTGTCGAGCGCTCACGACCTGAGAAAACGGAGACCGCATGACCAGCATCGACATTCTCATCGCCAGCGCCGGCGGCCTGCCGGACGGGCCGGAGTCGGGCGGCCCAGGGCTCCACGCCTGGCGCCGCCGCGCCGCGGACGCCGCCGCCGGCATCCTGCCGCCGCCGGTGATGCTCCTGCTCGCGATCCTCTCGATGCAGCTCGGCGCCGCCGTGGCGATCAAGCTCTTCGCCGCTCTCGGCCCCAGCGGTACCGTCTTCTTCCGCCTCGGCTTCTCGGCCCTGGTCCTCGCCATCGCCGCGCGGCCGCAGCTGCGCGCGATCTCGCCGGCGCAATGGCGCGGGATCGTGGTGCTCGGCGCCGCCATCGCCATGATGAACCTGCCGTTCTATTGGGCGATCGCGCGCATCCCCCTCGGCGTCGCCTCGGCGATCCAGTTCATCGGTCCGCTGGTGGTCGGCATGGCGACCTCGCGCCGGCCGCGGGATTTCCTCTGGCTCGCCATGGCCGCCGGCGGCATCGCGATCCTGAGCGGCGACATCGGCACCGCCCTCGATCCGACCGGCATCCTCTATGCCCTGCTGGCGGCGGCGGGCTGGGGCGCCTTCGTCGTCGCCACCAAGTGGGTCGGCAGGACCGGCGGGAGCGCCGGCAGCAGCGGCGGGCTCGCGCTCAGCCTCGCTGCCAGCGCGATCGTCACCGCGCCCTTCTATCTCGCCGGCGGCGGTCTCGACCAGGCGAGCTGGCTCGCCGTCGGCGGCGCGCTCGTCGTCGCCATCCTCTCGACCGCCTTGCCGATCTCACTGGAATTCGCCGCGTTGAAGCGCCTGCCCGCCCGCGCCTACAGCGTGCTGGTGACCCTGGAGCCGGTGACGGCGGCGATCGTCGGTCTCTTCCTCTTGGGACAGCCGCTGGATGCCCGGGTCTCGCTCGCCATCGGCCTCATCACCGTGGCCTCGCTCGGCGTCACCCTGTTCGACCGGCCGCGCTAGCTAGTCCTTCAGCGTCGTTTCCGGGAACAGCGAGTCGAGCACGCTCTCGACGGATTGCGACGTCACCGGCAGGAACAGCACCGCCGCCGCGCCCATGCCGAGGTAGTGCTCGCGCGCGCTGTGATGTGCGTGCCGTTCCCAGGAATCGATCATCACCACCGGGATGTCGCAGAAGCTCGGATCGAGCTTCAGGCGCTGAAAGAAATCGACATAGCTTGCATGCAGGAAGATGACATCGGCCCCCTGCTCGCAGAGGTGGCTGTAGAATGTCTCGGCGTCGAAGGCGTAGAAGCTCCGGGCGCCCGGCCGCAATCCCTCGATGTAGGCGTCGATGAGGACGCCGATGGTTCCGAACATGCTGCCGACGCGGAGCGGGCGGGCTTGAGGATCTCCGCTCCGTCGCTTCGGTTGGACGGCGTTTGCGTTCGCGGCATCCCTCGGCTGGACGATAAAATAGGACGGGCCGGATCTCGGCTCGTCCGTCAGGTTCGGTTGCGGCAACGCCAGCGGGATCTCTTGCAATGAAGGCTCCGCTGCGGCCGACGGCTTCATGATCACCCCCTGGTGTTAGTTTCTGAAATATTCCCTAAAGAATTGCAATAGTCAAGGCCGTGATCCGCCGGTTCACTGGTCACATCGCAATGTCGCTGCTGGCGATGCCGTTCTGCACGCCGACGAGGTCGATGGAGAAATCGGCCTTGCCGTCGCCGTTGGTGTCGCCCTGGATGATCGTGTCGGTGCCGGTCAGGACCTGGCGCAGCTCGCCGGCGGTGTGGCTGAAGGGCTGATCGGTGCCGATCCAGTTGAAGGCGGTGTCGCCGGCGGCCTTGCCGTTGGCGTCGATCGCCGAGAGGTCGAGCTTGTCGGAGCCGGTGGTGAAATCGGTGATCTTGTCCCGCGTCGCGGCGGTCGTGCCGGAGTCGGCGGTGGAGAGATAGGCGAAAGTGTCGGAGCCGGCGCCGCCGCTGAGCGTGTCGGCGCCGAGCCCGCCGGCGATGATGTCGGCGCCGTTATTGCCGCTGAGATGCTCCGCCGCCTTGCCGCCGGCCAGCACGTCGTCGTTGACCGTGCCGTTGACGATCTCGAAGTTCTTGATCGTCCCGCCCACATGCGTGCCGATCGTGAGGGCGGTGCCGGCGGCGCGATTGAGGCCGCCCAGGATCACGTCGGTCGTGCCGAGGTTCACGGCATAGCCGCCGCCGTTGAAGAAGCCGAGCTCGAGCGTGTCGGAGCCGAGCCCGCCGTCCAGCGTGAAGCTGCCTTCGCCGAGGGCGCGAAAGAAGTCGTCGCCGCTGCCGAGCTTGTAGACGTCGGTGCCGGTGTCGTCGATGACCGACTCGCCGCCCTTGCCGCCGATCAGCGTGTCGTCGCCGGCGCCGAGGTCGATGGTGCCGATATGGCCCTTGCCGTCGTTGACGACGTCGTCGCCGCCGCCGGCGGAGACGCCGATCATGGTGCCGGTGTTGGTCAGCCTGTCGGCGCCGCCGCCGAGGGTGACGGTGCTGTCGATGGTGCCGGCATTGCTCATGGTGTCGTCGCCGGCGCCGAAGCTGGCGTCGAGGACATGGCCGGTGTTGACGAAGACGTTCTTGCCGCTGCTGAAGTCGATGTTGCCGTCGATCGTGCCCTTGTTCACCACCGTGTCGTTATCGATGCCGAAGGTCACGGCGGCCTCGAGCTTGCCGGTGTTGGTGAGCTTGTTGATCCCGTCGTCGAATGTGACGGCGCCGTCCACCGTCCCGCTGTTGGAGAAGCTGTCGTTGTCGCCGCCGAAGACGACGCCGGCGCTGCCGATATGGCCGGAATTGACGAGGTTGTTGGTGCCGTTGCCGAGGCTGACCGCGGCGCCGATGGTGCCGCTGTTGGTGACGCTGTCGTCGCCGTTGCCGGCGGAGACGCCGGCGATGCTGCCGTGATTGGTGAGCTTGTTGTTGCCTTCGAGCAGGGACATCACGCCGTCGATGGTGCCGCCGTTCAGCGCGACGTCGTTGCCGGAGCCGAAGGCGACCGCGCCGCCGACATGGCCGGAATTGCTGAAGCTGTTGTTGCCCTCGAACAGCTGGATGCCGAGCCCGATCTCGTGGCTGTTCTTGACGATGTCGTTGCCGGCGCCGGTGGCGATCGCTCCTGAGATCGTGCCCGTGTTGGTGATCGTGCTGCCGACGGCGCCCAGGCCGCCGGCGGAGACGCTGCCCTGGATCAGGCCGTGGTTCAGCACGGTGTTGGCGCCCTCGCTCAGCGCCACGTCGCCGACGATCGCATTGGTGTTGGTGACGCTGTCCTTGCCGACTCCGCCGGTGACGCCGGCGAACATCTCCCCGCTGTTGACCAGCGTGTTGGTGCCGTCGCCCATCAGCAACTCATCGCCGATCTTGCCGCTGTTGGAGACGCTGTCGGTGCCGGCACCCATCACCACGAAGGTGTCGATCGTGCCCGAGTTGCTGAGGTGGTTGTTGCCGTCGAGCAGGCCGAGGGAACCGGCGATATGGCCCTTGTTCGTGACCGTGTCGCTGCCGTTGTCGAGCTCGATCGACCCGGTCAGGCCGGAATTGAAGACGCTGTTGGCGAAGGTGGCGGCCGCGTTCACCGGCATGATATTGCCGCCGATCGTGCCGGAGTTGACGATCGCCACCCGGTCGTCGAAGGAGACGGTGACGATGCCGCCGAGGATCGTGCCCGCGTTCTTCAGCGTCATCGCCATGCCGGTCAGGCTGTCGTCGATGCCGTGCGCGCCGCCCGTGATCGTCCCGGTCGCCCCGTTGACGATGGTGAATCCCTTGGAGCCGTGCGCGACGCCGATCAGGTGGATGCCGTCGTCGCCCCCGGAAATCACCCCGGCATTGGTGATGTTGACGCCCTGCGCCGCGAACACGGCGTCCCCTGCGCCTGCGCTGACCAATGACGCATTGGGCCCGACGGTCAGGGTGGAGTTCTTGGCCGAGGCGACGGCGTCGAAGATGATGCCCATCGACTGCGCGACGATCGTGCCGCCGAGGTTGAAGGTCCACACCCCCGGTTCGAGGATGAACGCGCTTGTGTTGCCGGCGGGCTCGACATAGGCGCCCTCCGCGACGTTGACCGTGGTGAAGCCGGAGAGGTCCTGGAAGCTGGTGGTGAAGGTGTTGTCGGCATAGGTCTTGGTCGAACCGGGCATTGGTATGCCTCCCCAATCTACTCGCCAAAATGCTCGACCGCCCCCGGTTGAAGTGTCGCCGCCGCGGTTTCCGGTTGTAAAGCCGGGATCGGAAGGATTGAGACCTCCGTCACCGGCGCCGGCCCGCGGTGCCGCTCACGTCGCCCGGTCACGCCGGTCGCTGACGACGGCGCCGCGCAGGGGCCGCGAAGTTCCGGCGCGACGGAATAACGCCCCGGTTGAATCGTTGTCGCTCCGGTGCCGCGGATGGTTCGGGCAATCGGGGTCAGGCCCGGCCGGTTCCGCAATATCCCAGGGCTGCCCTTGCCATGGCGGACTGGGTTTCGTGTGGGGTCGGACGATGATGAGCGACAGAAGGCGTTATCGACTGGCCGCCGGAAGCTTGGGAAGAGCCCAGGGGAGCACCCGGGGGAGCAGCGGAGCCAACCCGGGCCTGAACCTGATCGACGCCCATGTTGGGAAGCGAATCCGCCTCCGCCGCCTGCTCGCCGGCATCAACCAGGCGGAGCTCGCGCAGCGTATGGGCATCACGCTGCAACAGGTCCACCGCTACGAATGCGGCGTCAACCGCGTCGGCGCCAGCCGGCTCTTCGATCTCGCGCGATTGCTCGACGTGCCGGTCGCCTATTTCTTCGACGAGATGGGCCGCGACGCGGTGCGCGCGGCCCCGCAATCGCCGCTCGCGTCCGCAACCTCCGCCGTCTCCGACCTCGACCTTCCCATGAAGCGCGAGATGCTGGAGCTGATCCGCGCCTTCAACGAGATCGCCGACACCCGCGCCCGACGCCGCCTGGTCGCCCTGGTGAAGGCGCTGGGAAGAGGGAGCTGAAGGCTACTCCGCCTTCGCCCGCCAGGCGCGGGCGAAGGCCTGCGCCTGGGCGACGTCGCTGGCGGAGAGGCGCCGGACGAGCGCGTCAGTCAGGCGGTCGGCGTCGGCGTCGCGCTGGAACATCCAGCTCGGCAGGCCCTCGGTGTTCTGGTCCTCGTGGTTCCGCGCGATCAGCCACCAGGCCAGCGCCTGCACCTCGCTCTTCGGCACGCCGGTGCCGGAGAGGTAGCAGTTGCCGAAGTCTCGTTGCGCCTCGCTGCTCTCGCCCTGCCATGCGGCGCGCCCCCACCATGCACAGGCAGACGCGAAATCCCGCGGCACGCCGGCGCCCTCGGCATAAAGGTCGCCCAGCACCTTCTGCGCCACGCCCGAGCCCTGGTCCGCGGCGCGGCG
>DATKNM010000129.1:0-5138 GCA_035541335.1 Binatia bacterium | reverse complement strand
GCATGGCGACGGTGAAGACCTTCGTGTTCTGGGGCGTGATCGTGCTCGTCGTCCTGATCGTGTTGATCTTCAACGCGACCAACGTCGGACCGCGTCGGCGGTGGAACGACTATAACGGCGGCTGGGGCAACTCCGGTTGGGGCAGTTCGTCGTCCTCATCATCCTGGTCGTCGTCGTCCTGGTCGTCCTCGGGCGGTGGCTCGTCCGGAGGCGGCTCGTCCGGCGGCGGCGGTTCCTTCGGCGGCGGTGCGAGCGGCTCATGGTGACGCGATCGATCCGTGGCCTGGCGGCCATTCTGTCCATCCTGGTGCTGGCGATCCTGCCGGCCTGGGCCGATCCGCCGATCCCCGCATTGACCGGTCGGGTGGTCGATCAAGCCGGCATCCTCGATTCATCCGCGGTCGCGGCGATCCAATCCCAGCTCGCGGGCTACGAGTCCTCGACCGGCAACCAGGTCGTCGTGGTGACGCTGTCGGACCTCAAGGGCTATCCGATCGAGGATTGGGGGCTGGCACTCGGCCGCGGCTGGGGTATCGGCCAGAAGGGCAAGAACAACGGCGTGCTGCTGATCGTGGCGCCCAACGACCGCGCAGTGCGCATCGAGGTGGGCTATGGGCTCGAAGGCCAGCTCCCCGATGCGACCGCCAACACCATCATCCAGCAGGAGATCATCCCGCATTTCAAGCGCGGCGATCTCAGCGGCGGCATACAGGCGGGCGTGACCGCGATCCTGGCCGCGCTCGGTGGCGGCTATACGCCGTCGCAGCCGGTCTATGCGACGAGTGCGCATTCCCTGGCTGACTTCGCGCCGTTCATCATCTTCCCGATCTTCTTCTTCATCGTCGTCGCCATCAACATCCGGCGCGGCTCAGACCCCTATACGCGTCGCTATCGGCGTTATGGCGGGTTCGGCGGGTTCTCGTCTGGAGGGGGATTCTCGTCTGGAGGGGGATTCTCATCCGGCGGCGGCTTCTCCGGAGGCGGAGGGTCCTTTGGCGGTGGAGGGGCGAGCGGACGATGGTAAGGGGAACAATGATCGACGACGGCATGCGCCAGCGGATCGTGGCGGAGATCGCCAAGGCGGAGCGGGGGACCCGCGCCGAGTTCGTGGCCGCGATCGCGCGCCGTGCCGACGACTACCACAGCAGTGCGCTGCTTGCCGGATTGACGGCGGCGGTGATCGCCGGGGTCGCGGTCTGGGTGTTTGCATCCTGGCCGGGACCTGGCGAAGCCATGATCGGCGAGCTCGCGGCCTTCCTGATCGTCTATCTTCTCGCGACCTTCACCGGGTTCGGCATGCTGATGGTGCCAGCGAGACGGCAACGCCATCGTGCGTCGCGGCTCGCGCGCCTGATCTTCCTCGACCGCGGCCTTGCCTCGACCGAGGAGCGCTGCGGCGTGCTCTTCTTCGTCTCAGAGGCGGAGCGCTATGTGGAGATCATCGCCGACCGCGGCATCAACCAGGCGGTAGAGCCGGGCGCCTGGGAGGCGATCGTCAATGCGTTCACGGCCTCGGTAAAGCGTGGGGAGATCGAGCAAGGGTTCGTCGGGGCGATCGAGGCGCTGGGAGCGCTGCTCGGCAGGCACTATCCGCCGGAAGGGGAAAACCCGAACCGGATCCCCGACCGGCTGGTGGAGATCTGAAAGCGTCGGCTAGACCGCTTCCGCGACCACGCGGTTCCGGCCTGCGGACTTCGCCTGATAGAGGGCGGCGTCGGCGCGGGCGACGAAGGTCTCGATCGTGTCCGTGGCACGGAACTTCGCCACGCCGATCGAGACCGTGATCTGGCCGTAGACATCGCCGGTGCTCTTGTTGCGAAGATAATTGCTGGCCAAGGCTTCGCGCAGCTGATCGCCGCGCTGCATCGCCGCCTCGAACGGGGCGT
This sequence comes from Binatia bacterium, assembly GCA_035541335.1. GTDB lineage: Bacteria > Pseudomonadota > Alphaproteobacteria > Dongiales > Dongiaceae > Dongia. The sequence continues at coordinate 3,252 of DATKNM010000129.1, read as the reverse complement.
TCAGGAGCAGCAGCGCGAATTCCTCGCCGCCGTAGCGCGCCGGAACATCGGCGCCGCGGGACATCTCCTTCAGTTTCGCGCCGACCACCTTCAGGACCTGGTCGCCGATCCGGTGCCCGAAGGAATCGTTGAAGCGCTTGAAGTGGTCGATATCGATCAGCAAGAGGCAGAGCTCGGTCTCGCCGGAGAGTGCGCGATCGCCGTGCTCCACCAGCGCGAGGTCGAAGCAGCGGCGGTTGCCGATCCCGGTCAAGGCATCGGTGAAGGCTTCGCGCCGCGCCTGGTCGAGCCGGTCCTGCAACGCACCGATCTGGACCGTGGACTTCCGGAGCTCGGTCTCGAGATCGCGGTTGCGCCGGACCATGTCGGTGGTGGCACCGCTGAGGCGCAGCACCACGGCCTGCACCTTCGAGGCGTCGGCTCCGGGGATCGCGGCCAGGGAGCCATTGGCCTGGCTCAGCGTCTCGCCGAAGGCGGAGGCATCGGCACCGGCGCTGTCCAGCCGCCGGAGCACTTGGCCCATCGTGCTCCTGAGCTCGGCCCCGGTGCGACGGATCGCGGCGCTCTCGACATCGGTGCCGAAGTAGCGCTCGAACAGCTCCTGGTTGACCTGCCAGTTGAAAGTCTTATGGAGCGCGATGCGCTCGTCGATCTCGCGATTGAGACCGGCGATCGACTTTGCGACGTAGTGATACCAGACGCAGAAATTCGCCGGCGTCGGCGCGACGCCGTATTTCGACATCTCCGATCCCGCCGCTTCGGCGTGCTTCCTGGCCGCCTGCAGGTCTTCCGAGAAGGTGGATTGAGATCCCACTTTTAGTCCGCCCCCGCTGTCCGCCGCCTTATACAGGAGCGGATCGATTCGCGCCTAGGTGGATCGGGCGAACAGCTCCGCAACATCCGGGACGGTTGCGGCGCCGTCCCGGTCCTGCAACATTGCGCCCTCGAGCAATTTGCAGGTGAGTGATGGCGCGCATCGCGGTCGGCGGATTCCAGCATGAAACCAATACTTTCGCGCCGCTGAAGGCGACCTATCGCGACTTCGAGATGGCCGACGGCTGGCCCGGCCTCACCGAAGGCTCGGCGATGCTGACGGCCTTCGAAGGCATCAACCTGCCGATCGCCGGCTATCTCGCGCGCGCACGGGCGGCGCGGCACGACATCGTGCCGCTGCTTTGGTGCTCGGCCTCGCCCTCGGCCCATGTCGAGAAGGATGCGTATGAGCGGATCGCCGGCCGGCTGATGGACCTGCTGCGCGGCGCCGGCTCACTGGATGGACTCTATCTCGACCTCCACGGCGCGATGGTGACCGAGCATCTCGAGGACGGCGAGGGCGAGCTGCTGGAGCGCTTGCGCGGGATCGTCGGACCGGACCTGCCGATCGTGGTCAGCCTCGATCTCCACGCCAACATCACTGAGCGCATGGTGCGCCATGCCTCGGCGCTGGTGGTGTGCCGCACCTATCCGCATGTCGATCTCGCCGAATCCGGCGAATGGTCGGCCGACCTGCTGGACCGGCTGCTGAAGCACGGACCGCTACGGAAGGCGATGCGGCGCGCCGACTTCCTGGTGCCGCTCACCTGGCAATGCACCCTGATCGACCCGGCGATGCGGATCTATCGCGACGTCGCCGCCGCCGAAGGGCAGGGTGCCGCCAGCGCTTCCTTTGCGTTTGGTTTTCCGCCTGCCGACATCGCCGAGTGCGGACCGGCGGCGATCGCCTATGCGGAGACGCAAGAGGTCGCCGACCGCACGGCCGAGCGGTTGATCGCCGAGGTCAAGGAGGCGGAGTCCGACTTCGCCGGCAAGGTCTGGCAGCCCGACGCAGCCGTGGCCTATGCCAAGATCCGTGCGCAGGCGCTGAAGCGCCCGATTATTCTCGCCGACACCCAGGACAATCCCGGCGCCGGCGGTAATTCCGATACGGTCGGCCTCCTGGAGAGCCTGGTGCACGGCCGTGCGGAAGGCGCCATCTTTGCCAATCTCTACGATCCGAAGACGGCCGAGATCGCGCACCGCGCCGGTGCCGGTGCCGAGATCAGCCTCGGCATCGGCGCCTGGTCCGGCATGGCGGGCATGGTGCCGTTCAAGGCGACCTTCACGGTCGAGCGGCTCGGTGACGGCGGCTTCACCGCTACCGGCCCGTTCTATCGCGGCAACAAGATGCAGCTCGGGCCGATGGCGCTGCTCCGGATCGGCGGCACGCGCATCGTCGTCGCCAGCCGCAAGCAGCAGGCTGCCGACCAGGCGATGCTGCGGCATCTCGGCGTCGAGCCGGCCGAGCAGCAGATCCTGGCGCTGAAGAGTTCCGTGCATTTTCGCGCCGACTTCCAGCCGATCGCCGGCGAGATCCTGATTGTCGCGGCACCCGGCGCCAACCCCGTCGATCACCGGGCGCTCGCCTACCGGCATCTGCGCAAGGGCGTGCGGCTGATGCCGATGGGCGAGGCTTTCGCCGGTTAGCTCCTGGGCGGCAGCGGCGGCGGCGCCTGGTACGTGCCGCCGAGGCGGTTGGCGCTCTGGCGGGCGATCATCCAGCCGGGATATTCCTGGGGCAGGGCGCTCGCCTGGTCCAGGATCGCCAGCTCGTCCGTCGTCAGCGTGAGATCGGTCGCCGCGATGTTGTCCTTCAGCTGATCCTGCGACTTCGCGCCGATGATGACGCTGGTCACGTGCTTCTGCGCCAGCAGCCAGGCGAGGGCGACCCGCGCGACCGAGGCGCCGTGCGCCTTGGCGATCGGGCGCATCGCTTCAATCACCTTCTCCGCCCGCGGTCGGTCGACCGGCGGGAAATCGAAGCTGGCGCGCCGCGATCCCTGGGGCGCGCTCTTGCCATCGACCGCCTTGTCGGCGAGCAGGCCGCCGGCCAGCGGGCTCCAGACCATCAGCCCGACATTCTGGTCGTTCAGAAGCGGCACGATCTCGCGCTCGAGGTCGCGGCTGGCGATGGTGTAGAAGGACTGGATGGTCTCGAACCGGGCGAAGCCGCGGCGCTCGGAAATGCCGAGTGCCTTCATCAGCTGCCAAGCCGCCCAGTTCGAGCAGCCGACATAGCGCACCATGCCGCGCTGGACCAGGTTGTCGAGGGCGCCCAGCGTCTCCTCGACCGGCGTGATGGGGTCGAAGGCATGGACCTGGTAGAGGTCGATGTAATCGGTCTGCAACCTCTTCAGGCTGGCGGCGACCGCGTCGAACAGATGGCCGCGCGAGGAGCCGCGGTCGTTCACACCCGGCCCGACGATCGCATAGGCC
>DATKNM010000128.1:0-13424 GCA_035541335.1 Binatia bacterium | reverse complement strand
CCGTGCGTCGAGGCCTGCCCCACCGGCATCGACATCCCGAACTTCATCCGCATGATCTCTACCGGCAACGTGAAGGGCGCCGCCGAGAAGATCCTCGCCGAGAACATCTTCGGCGGCATGTGCGCCCGGGTCTGCCCGACCGAGGTCTTGTGCGAGCGGGCCTGCGTGCGCAACACCTCGGAGGACAAGCCGGTCGATATCGGTGCGCTGCAGCGTTACGCCGTCGACCAGCTGATCGAGACCGGCGAGCATCCATTCGAGCGCGCCGCCGCCAGCGGCAAGCGCGTCGCCGTGGTGGGCGGCGGTCCGGCCGGTCTCTCCTGTGCGCATCGGCTCTCTGTGCTGGGCCATGACGTGACGGTGTTCGAGGCGCGGCAGCATGCCGGCGGCCTCAACGAATACGGCATCGCCGCCTATAAGACCGTCGACAACTTCGCCCAGCGCGAGGTGGACTTCGTGCTCTCGGTCGGCGGCATCGAGATGAAGACCGGCAAGGCGCTCGGCCGCGACGTGACGCTCGCCGATCTCACCCGCGACTACGACGCGGTCTTCCTCGGCATCGGTCTCGGCGGCGTCAATGCGCTCGACCTGCCGGGCGAGGGCGAGTTGAAGGGCGTGCTGGACGCCGTCGCCTACATCGCCGAACTGCGGCAGTCGCGCGACAAGTCGAAGCTGCCGGTCGGCCGCAAGGTGGTGGTGATCGGCGGCGGCAACACTGCCATCGATATCGCGATTCAGACGAAAAAGCTCGGCGCCGAGGACGTGACCATCGCCTATCGCCGCGGGCCGGAGCAGATGAGTGCCACCCATCACGAGCAGGAATTCGCCCAGGTCTCCGGCGTCAAGATCAAGCACTGGGTGAAGCCGGCGAAGCTGATTGGCAAGGGCGGCGCCGTCGCCGGCATCGAGCTCGAATACACCCGCCTCGGCACCGGCGGGAAGCTGGAAGGCACCGGCGAGACCTTCGCCCTCGAATGCGACCAGCTCTTCAAGGCGATCGGCCAGACCCTCACCCCGCCCGAAGGACTGAAGGTGGAGAAGGGGAAGATCGTGGTCGATGGCGAATACCGCACCGGCATGGCGAAGGTCTGGGCCGGGGGCGATTGCGTCGCCAGCGGCACGGATCTGACGGTGCAAAGCGTGCAGGACGGCAAGCTCGCGGCGCATTCCATCGACCGCGCGCTCAGGAGGAACGGCCATGGCTGATCTCAGCGTCGACTTCTGCGGCATCAAATCCCCGAACCCGTTCTGGCTGGCTTCGGCGCCGCCGACGGACAAGGAATACAACGTCGTGCGTGCCTTCAAGGCGGGCTGGGGCGGCGTCGTGTGGAAGACCCTCGGCGAGGATCCGCCGGTGGTGAACGTCTCCTCGCGCTACGGTGCGCTCCATATCAACGACGACCGGATCGTCGGATTCAACAACATCGAGCTCATCACCGACCGGCCGCTGGACGTGAACCTGCGCGAGATCAAGCAGGTGAAGAAGGACTGGCCGGACCGTGCCTTGGTCGTCTCGCTGATGGTCCCCTGCGAGGAGCTGAGCTGGAAGAATATCCTGGCACGGGTCGAGGAGACCGAGGCCGACGGCATCGAACTGAACTTCGGCTGTCCCCACGGCATGTCGGAGCGCGGCATGGGCTCGGCGGTGGGCCAGGTGCCGGAATACGTCGAGATGGTCGCCCGCTGGTGCAAGCAGCACACGCGGATGCCGGTGATCGTCAAGCTGACGCCCAACGTGACCGACGTGCGCAAGCCCGCGCGGGCGGCGAAGCAGGGCGGGGCCGACGCGGTCTCGCTCATCAACACCATCAACTCGATCTGCGGCATCGACCTCGACCACTTCGCGCCGATGCCGATGGTGGACGGGAAGGGTACCCATGGCGGCTATTGCGGCCCGGCCGTAAAGCCGATCGCGATGCACATGACCGCGGACATCGCCCGCGATGCCGAGACAAGGGGCATCCCGATCTCCGCCATCGGCGGCATCGGCAACTGGCGCGACGCGGCGGAGTTCATCGCGCTTTCCGCCGGCACGGTGCAGGTCTGCACCGCCGCCATGCATCACGGCTTCCGGATCGTCGACGACATGATCACCGGCCTCAGCAACTGGATGGATTCGAAGGGCTACCGGAAGATCGACGACTTCCGCGGCAAGGCCGTGCCGAACGTGACCGACTGGCAGTTCCTCAACATCAACTACAAGTCGGTCGCTGTCATCGACCAGGAGAAGTGCATCAAGTGCGGCCTCTGCCACATCGCCTGCGAGGACACGTCGCACCAGTCGATCGCAGCGAAGCGGGTTGACGGCCAGCGACGCTATGAGGTGATCACCGAGGAATGCGTCGGCTGCAATCTCTGCCAGCACGTCTGCCCGGTGCCGGATTGCATCACCATGGTCTCGGTCGATACCGGCAAGCCCTACTTGAACTGGACCCAGGACCCGCGGAACCCGCACGCCAAGAAGGCTGCAGAATAAGAAACCGAAGGAGCGACAGGTGGCGACCAACCTCAAGGTGAACGGCGACAGGCTGTGGGACAGCCTGATGGAGATGGCGAAGATCGGCGCGACGCCGAAAGGAGGCGTCTGCCGCCTGGCCCTGACCGATCTCGACCGGCAGGCCCGCGATCTCTTCATCGAGTGGTGCCGCGTCGCCGGCTGCTCCATCAAGATCGACAAGATGGGCAACATCTTCGCCCGTCGCCCGGGCAAGGATGACAGCCTCGCCCCGGTCGTCACCGGCAGCCACATCGACAGTCAGCCGACCGGCGGCAAGTTCGACGGCATCTATGGCGTGCTCTCCGGGCTCGAGGTGATCCGCTCCTTGAACGACCTAAAATACGAGACCACGCGGCCGATCGAGGTCGCGGTCTGGACCAACGAGGAGGGCTCGCGCTTCGCCCCGGCCATGGTCGCCTCCGGCGTCTTCGCCGGCGTGTTCGATCTGGATTACGGCCTGAGCCGCGCCGATCCCGACGGCAAGACCATGGGCGAGGAGCTGAAGCGCATCGGCTATGCCGGGCCGGAGGAGGTCGGCAAGCGACCGGTCCATGCCTTCTTCGAAGCGCATATCGAGCAGGGCCCGATCCTCGAAGCGGAGAAGAAGACCATCGGCATCGTCCAGGGGGCCCAAGGGCAGCGCTGGTTCGAGGTCACCATGACCGGCCAGGAGGCCCATGCCGGGCCGACGCCGATGAAGGTGCGGAAGGACGCGCTGGTGGGTGCCGCCCATGTCGTGACCGCGGTCAACAAGATCGGCCACACCAACCAGCCCTATGCCTGTGCGACCGTCGGCATGCTGGTGAACAAGCCGAACTCCCGGAACACCATTCCGGGCAGCGTCTTCTTCACTGTCGATCTGCGGCATCCGGAGGACGCCGTCCTCTCCAAGATGGCCGCCGAGGTGAAGGCGGCGGCCGAGGAAGCCTGCAAGCTCAACGGCCTCACCATGGACTTCAAGGAGATCTGGTACTCGCCCCCGGTGAAGTTCAACACGGACTGCGTCGCCGCGGTGAAGAAGGGCGCCGAGGAGCTCGGCCTCGCCGCTATGCCGATCATCAGCGGGGCCGGGCACGATGCCTGTTATTTGAGCAGGGTGGCGCCGACCGCCATGGTTTTCATCCCCTGCGAGGACGGTATCAGCCACAACGAGGTCGAGAACGCCACCAAGGGCGACTGCGCGGCTGGCTGCGACGTGCTGCTTCGTGCCATAGTGGAACGCGCGAATGCCGTCTGACGGCGGCACGCGCCTCCTGGGCGTACCGGCGCCCGCAGCACGGCACGAAGTGGGGACCGGAGTGGCTGGCGACGTCGTCATCGATATCCGCAATCTGAGCCTGACATTCGAGACCGCCGATACGCCGGTTCAGGCGCTCAGCGACATCAACCTCGAAGTGCGGGCAGGGGAGTTCGTCTCCCTGATCGGCCCCTCCGGTTGCGGCAAGACCACGTTGATGCGGATCGTCGCCGATCTCGAGCAGCCGACTGGCGGCCAGGCGCTGGTCAACGGCATGACACCGGCCGAGGCGCGGCTGAAGCGCGCCTATGGCTATGTATTCCAGGCGCCGGCGCTCTATCCCTGGCGCAATGTGCTCGGGAACGTGACCCTGCCGCACGAGATCTTCGGCCTCTCCAAGGCCGAGCGCGAGGAGAAGGCGAAGCGCTATCTCGACCTCGTCGGCCTTACCGGCTTCGAGCGCAAGTTTCCCTGGCAGCTCTCCGGCGGCATGCAGCAGCGGGTCTCGATCGCCCGCGCCCTGAGTTTCGATCCCCAGATCCTGCTGATGGATGAACCGTTCGGCGCCTTGGACGAGATCACCCGCGACCGGATGAACGAAGAGCTGCTCAGCATCTGGCACAAGACCGGCAAGACCGTGATCTTCGTGACCCATTCGATCGACGAGGCAGTGCTGCTCTCGACCCGCATCGTGGTGATGAGCGCGCGTCCGGGCCGCATCGTCGAGGTGATCGACAGCACGCTGCCGCCCGAGCGCAGCCTGGAGACGCGGGAATCGCCGGCAGCCGTGGCGCTCGCCCATCGCGTCCGCGAAGGCCTGAAGGCGGGCCATTCCTATGACGACTGACGTGATGGGCGCCGTGTTCTCGCCCCGCGGCAGGACCCTGCCGGTCGTCACCGTCGTCGCTGCCATTCTCGTGCTCTGGTATCTGCTCGCCATCGCGCTCAACTGGAGCCAGGTGGAGGCGAAGCTCTCTGCCGGCGGGACGCCGCCCGCCGTCTCCGACGTCGTCGCCGGTACCTGGGCGATGGACCGGCCGGTTCTGCCGGCGCCGCATCAGGTGATCGCCGAGTTCTGGAAGACCACAGTCGAGGTCAGCCCGTCCAGCAAGCGCTCGCTGGTCTACCACGCCTGGATCACCGCCTCGGCCACCATGCTGGGCTTCGCCTTCGGCGTCATCCTCGGCATGCTGCTCGCGGCCGGCATCGTGCATGTGCGGACTCTCGATCGCAGCCTGATGCCCTGGATTATCGCCTCGCAGACCGTGCCGATCCTGGCGATCGCGCCGATGATCATCGTCATCCTGGGTTCCATCGGCATGGTGGGGCTGGTGCCGAAGGCGATCATCTCCATGTATCTTTGCTTCTTCCCGGTCACCATCGGCATGGTGAAGGGCCTGCGCTCGCCGGACCCGCTGCAGATCGACCTGATGCGCACCTACAGTGCCACGGCCTGGCAGGTGTTCTGGAAGCTGCGGATGCCGGCCTCGGTGCCGTTCCTCTTCGCCAGCATGAAAGTCGCGATCGCCATCAGCCTGGTCGGCACCATCGTCGGGGAGCTGCCGACGGGGGCTTCCGGCGGCATCGGCGCACGGCTCCTCACAGGCTCCTATTATGGCCAGACCATCCAGATCTGGTCGGCGCTGCTGATGGCGGCGATCCTCGGCAGCGTCCTGGTCTACGCCATGGGCGGCATCGAACGGTTGACATTGCGGCGGATGGGGTCGCGGGCATGAAGGGCCGTTTCGCCGCATTCCTGCCGCTCGGCTTCATCGCGTCGATGTGCATCATCTTCAGCTTCTGGCTGCCGCTCGGCGTCTATGACGATGATGTCGTATTCTGGAAGCAGTTCCCCGCCGCCTTCATCACCATGCTGGTCGGTCTGCTTGGCCTTGCCGTGGCGCCGTATCCGATCGTGCGGCTGGTCGCGCTCCTCATCGCCGCCGCGGCCCTGATTCCGTTGCCCACCGCCGAGCTGCAGATGGGGCTTTCAGCCAGCGGCTTCTGGCTGGCGTTGATCGGCGTCGCGCTCTTCGCCTGGACCGTGATGGCCGATTTCGCGGCCATGCGCCGCAACCGCTGGCGCGATATCCTCATCCCGCTACTGTTCGGCCTGCTGCTGGTCTATCTCTGGCAGGCGATCGTGGTCGGTTTTGCGGTGCCGGCGGTGCTGCTTCCGACGCCGACCGCCATCGCCGCCGCCATCGGCAACGGCGCCGCCACCCTCGCCGACGATTTCCGCCAGACCTTCCTGAAGGCGGTGCTGGCGGGCTTCTTCCTGGGCAACCTCATAGGCTTCGCGACCGCGCTGCTGGCTGACCGTATCCCGTTCGTGCAGCGCGGCCTGCTGCCGCTCGGGAACTTCGCCAGCGCCGTGCCGATCATCGGCATTGCGCCGATCATGGTCATGTGGTTCGGCTTCGGATGGGAGTCGAAGACCGCGGTCATCGTCTTCATGATCTTCTTCCCGATGCTGGTGAACGCGCTCGCCGGCTTGAACGCCGCCGACCGGATCTCGCTCGATCTCATGCGCTCCTATGGCGCGAGCTATGGCCAGACGCTGCTGAAGCTCCGCCTGCCCATGGCGCTGCCGTTCCTGTTCAATGCCCTGAAGATCAACTCGACCCTGGCGCTGATCGGCGCCATCGTCGCCGAGTTCTTCGGCTCGCCCACGGCGGGCATGGGCTTCCGCATCTCGGTCGAGGCGGCGCGGATGAGCCTCGACATGGTCTGGGCCACGATTGCCGTCGCCGCGGTTGCCGGATCGGCGTTCTACGGCATTCTCGCGCTCCTGGAGCGCGCGTTCACCTTCTGGCATCCTTCCTATCGTGCACAAAACTGAGAAACGGAGAGGCACATGAAAATCACGAACCTCATCGGCGCCATGACTGCAGCAAGCGCGCTGCTCATCGGAGCGTCCGCTGCCAATGCTGCCGACCAGCTGACTCTGCAGCTGAAATGGGTGACCCAGGCGCAGTTCGCCGGCTATTACGTCGCCAAGGCCAAGGGCTTCTACGATGCCGAGGGCCTCGACGTGACCATCAAGGCCGGTGGCCCCGACGTCAATCCGAGCCAGGTGATCGCCGGCGGCGGCGCCGACGTGGTGGTGGACTGGATGCCGTCCGCGCTCGCCACCCGCGAGAAGGGCGTGCCGCTGGTGAACATCGCCCAGGTGTTCCAGAAATCCGGCCTGATGCTGACCTGCCGCAAGGACAGCGGCATCAAGACCCCGGCCGACTTCAAGGACAAGACGCTCGGCGTCTGGTTCGGCGGCAACGAATATCCGTTCCTGAACTGGATGAACAAGCTCGGCCTGAAGACCGACGGCAGCCCGGGCGGCGTCAAGGTGCTGAAGCAGGGCTTCAACGTCGATCCGATCCTGCAGAAGCAGGCCGACTGCATCTCGACCATGACCTATAACGAGTACTGGCAGATCATCGAGGCCGGCATGAAGCCCGACGACCTCATCACCTTCAAGTACGAGGATGAGGGCGTCGCCACCCTGGAGGACGGCCTCTACACCCTGGAATCGACCCTGAAGGATCCCGCCAAGGTCACGAAGCTCGCGAAGTTCCTGAAGGCCTCGATGAAGGGCTGGGAATATGCGGCTGCGCATCAGGACGAGGCGGTGAAGATCGTCCTCGACAATGACGAGACCGGGGCCCAGACCGAGGGCCACCAGAAGACCATGATGCAGGAGATCGCCAAGCTCATCGGCAACAACCCGAAGGGCACCGGCTATCTCGACGAGGCCGCCTTCAACAACACGGTGAAGACGCTGATGTCCGGCGGCTCCGATCCCGTCATCACCAAGGTGCCGGACGGCGCCTGGACCCATGACGTGATCGACCAGGCTTCCAAGATGTGACGTCACTCACCGCTGTGGCCCCATCGCTGTGACAGGGGGCCGCAGCTTGAGGTTGCTCCACGCGCCCCGGCCGGACTCTCCGGCCGGGGCGTTGCTTTCCCGGCGAATTGCACGGCATTCGACGCAAATACCGCCGAGATGGCGTGGCTCGGGTGGCGATCCGCCGCAGCGCAGCGCCCTCGTCTTAAGCAGTCAGCAACCTATGTTGGGAGAGAATAGGGTCAAGAACCGGTGTGGCGCGCTCTCTGGCGATGCCCTCGGGCATCGAAAGCGGAAGGAGTGCGCAACATGGTCGAGACCGTCTTCCTCGCCGTCGTGTTCGCAATCATGTGGCTCTCGGGATCGCTGTTCGCCGAGGACATCCAGACCTGGCACGCCGCCGAGCGGCGCCGCCACTATTGCCCGGTGCGGGTGCGCTGAGCCGATCGGCGCCCGCCGCCGGCTGAATCCCATCTTCCGCGCCGACCCCGGCGCGCGAGCAGACGCCCGACCTTCCCGCGCCTCTACTTTCCCTTCGGTCCCTTGATCAGGGCCTTGCTGCCGCCCGCCTTGGCCATCGCCTTCATGGCCTCGCTCGGCGCCAGCAGCTTGGTCGTGCGGGTGTTGACGATGTGTCCCGCGGCGGAGACGGCGAAGCTCATGGTCGCCGCTGCCTCGTCGTCGGGCAGTTCGACGATCGCCACGAAATCGTGCTCGCCGAAGCTCATGAAGTATTCGCGGAGCTTGCCGCCGAGGGATTTCGCCAGCTTGCTTGCCGCTTCGGAGCGGTCTTCCGGGCGCGCGACCAGCTTCTGGATCGCCTCGCCGGTATAATTCCCCTGGAACATGTAGTGGGGCATGGTTCCTCCCTTCCTTTCGGTCCCGTCCAAGAGGTTCTTGGACGCCGTCATCCCCGGTCCCCCGGGACAACCGGCGCAGTCTCCCTCATCTCCTGTGACACTGCTACCGCGACGGCTTCGGAAGCCGGACTTTGTCGAATGGAATAAATTTTCCGTTTGCAACCCAGTTTTGAAATCAGTATTCTGTGACCCGGAGCTTTGAGGCTCTTTCCATGCTCCAAGGCTCCTGACTTTCGCGACCAAGACGCCGGCGGCACTTCGCCTAAGAGCGTCGCACGACAAGGCAATCTGGGAGGACAGCATCTCGCACGCAGGCGAAGCCGAGTTGCGCCGGGTGGTGCGCCGGATGGTTCCAAGGGATCTCTCTTCGGGGCCGGCCAACATCATGCGCCGCGCAGTCTGCCGTCCAACAAGCACCAACCCTGGAACTGGGATCTCCGGATAACCGGGTGCCGCCGGACACCCCCGCATGATGCGGAAAACTGTGGAGGAGACAGAGAGATGAAGAAAGCATTCTTGGCAGGGGCCGTGACGTTGCTGCTCATGGGCTCGGCCCAGGCGGAGAACATCGGCGTCTCGATGGCGAAGTTCGACGACAATTTCCTGACCGTGCTCAGGAACAGCATGATCGACTATGCGAAGTCCAAGTCCGGCGTCACCCTCCAGGTGGAGGATGCGCAGAACGACGTCTCGAAGCAGCTGAGCGAGATCCAGAACTTCATCGCCCAGAAGGTCGACGCCATCATCGTCAATCCGGTCGACACCGACGCGACGCCGAAGATGACCAAGCTCGCGGTGGCGGCGGGGATTCCGCTGGTCTATGTGAACCGCCAACCGGCCGACAATCCGCTGCCGGACAAGGTCTCCTTCGTCGGCTCCAATGAATCGGATTCCGGCACGCTGGAGATGACCCAGGTCTGCAAGCTGATGGGCGGCAAGGGCAACATCCTGGTCATGATGGGCGAGCTCTCCAACCAGGCGGCCCGCCAACGCACCCAGGACGTGCTCGACGTGATCGCGAAGCCGGATTGCTCCGGCATCAAGATCCTCGACAAGCAGACCGGAAACTGGGACCGCACCCAGGGCGCCGACCTGGTGACCAACTGGATCAGCGCCGGCCAGAAGTTCGACGCGGTCGTCTCCAACAACGACGAGATGGCGATCGGCGCCATCCAGTCGCTGAAGGCCGCCGGCTACACTCCGGACAAGGTGATCGTCAGCGGCGTCGATGCAACGCAGGACGGCCTCGCCGCCATGAAGGAAGGCTGGCTCAAGGTGACGGTGTTCCAGAACGCCAAGGGTCAGGGCGAGGGCGCAGTCGACACCGCCTTGAAGCTTGCCAAGGGCGACAAGGTCGATTCCATGGTCTGGATCCCGTTCGAGCTGGTGACCCCGGACAATATGGACAAGTACATGTCCAAGAACTGAGCTAGGATCGCAGTGCGGGGCGCGGCCGCGGCCGTGCCCCGCGTCCATCCGGGCTTCCAGAGGATGGCGAAATGCTGAGCCCATCGACGATGCGCGCCGTTCGCGAGAGCGGCGCCGTCCCGAAATCGGAATACCTGCTGCAGGTCGAAGGCGTCCGGAAGGAGTTTCCGGGCGTGCTGGCGCTCGACGACGTGGCGTTCCGCCTGAAGCGCGGCACCGTGCACGCCCTGATGGGCGAGAACGGCGCCGGCAAGTCCACGCTGATGAAGATCATCGCGGGCATCTATCACCCGGACACCGGCACCTTCCAGTTGCGCGGCAACGACATCCGGCTGGAATCGCCGCTGGACGCGTTGGAAAACGGCATCGCCATGATCCATCAGGAGCTGAACCTGATGCCCTACATGACGGTGGCGGAGAACATCTGGATCCGCCGCGAGCCGAAGACCGCGATCGGCTTCGTCGATCACGGCGCGATGCACCGCATGACCGCGGCGCTGTTCGAGAAGCTCAACATCCACGTCGATCCCGAGGCCGAGGTGCGCGACCTTTCGGTCGCGACCCGGCAGATGGTCGAGATTGCGAAAGCGGTCTCCTATGAATCCGACGTCCTCATCATGGACGAGCCGACCTCGGCGCTGACCGAGAAGGAGGTCGCGCATCTCTTCCAGATCATCCGCGACCTGAAGCGCCAGGGAAAGGGCATCATCTACATCACCCACAAGATGAACGAGCTCTTCGAGATCGCCGACGAAGTCTCGGTGTTCCGCGACGGCCGCTACATCGGCACCAAGCTCGCCTCCGAGGTGACGCGCGACGAGATCATCCGCATGATGGTCGGGCGCGAGATCACTCAGATGTTCCCGAAGGAGACCGTGCCGATCGGCGACGTCGTGCTGTCGGTCAAGAATCTCGGGCTCAACGGCATCTTCCACGACGTCTCCTTCGATCTTCGCGCCGGCGAGATCATGGGCTTGGCCGGCCTGGTCGGCTCCGGCCGCAGCAACGTCGCCGAGACCATCTTCGGCGTGACGCCGGCGACTTCCGGCGAGATCTTCATCGGCGGGAAGAAGACCGGGGTCGATTCCCCAAACACCGCCATGAAGTGCGGCATGGCCTTCCTGACCGAGGACCGCAAGGAGACCGGCTGCTTCCTGGTCCTCGACGTTCTGGAGAACATGCAGGTCGCGGTGCTCAACCAGCGCTACGTCTCCGGCGGCTTCGTGCGCGAGAATGAGGTCACCACCGCCTGCGAGGGCATGCGGGACGCGCTCCGGGTGAAGACGCCGACCATGTACGAGCGGGTGGAGAATCTTTCCGGCGGCAATCAGCAGAAGGTGCTGATCGGCCGCTGGCTGCTGACCCAGCCGAAGGTGCTGATCCTCGACGAGCCGACCCGCGGCATCGATGTCGGCGCCAAGGCGGAGATCCACAAGCTGATCACCAAGCTGGCCGGGCAGGGCGTCGCCGTGCTGATGATCTCCTCCGAGATGCCGGAGGTGCTCGGCATGAGCGACCGCATCATGGTGATGCACGAGGGCCACCTTACCGGTATCCTGGACCGCGCCGAAGCGGACCAGGTGAAGATCATGGAACTGGCGGCGAAATAGCCGCCCAATCGGCCGAAAGATGGCCAGACTGGGAGTGGATAGATGGCGACGGATCAGGCGTCCGACGCGTCGGTGAGGGCACAGCCCCCGCGACGGCGGCGCAGGCTGCCCCCGGAGGCGAGCATCTTCCTGGTGCTGGTCGGCATCGCGCTGCTGTTCGAGCTCCTCGGGTGGTTCTTCGTCGGGCAGAGCTTCCTGCTCAACAAAGAACGTCTGATGGTGATGATCCTCCAGGAATCGGTCATCGGCATCATCGCCGTCGGCGTCACCCAGGTGATCATCACCGGCGGCATCGACCTCTCCTCGGGGTCGGTGGTCGGCATGACCGCCATGATCGCGGCCAGTTTCGCCCAGACTTCGGATTACGCCCGCGCCGTCTTTCCGGCACTGACCGATCTCCCGGTGATCTTCCCGGTCGCGGTCGGACTCCTGGTCGGGCTGGCGGCGGGGCTGATCAACGGCACGCTGATCGCCTATACGGCGATCCCGCCTTTCATTGCCACACTGGGCATGATGGTCTCCGCCCGCGGCGTCGCCAAATGGTACACCCACGGCCAGCCCGTGAGCTTCCTCACCGACAGCTACGCCGCGATCGGCTCGTGGATCTGGCCGGTCATCATCTTCCTGGTCGTGGCCGCGATCTTCCACATCGCGCTTAGATACACACGCTACGGCAAGTTCACCTATGCGATCGGCGCCAACGTGCAGGCGGCGCGGGTCTCCGGCATCAACATCGGGCATCACCTGATCAAGGTCTATGCCATCGCCGGCATGCTCTCCGGCCTCGCCGGCGTCGTCGCCTCGGCGCGCGCCATCTCCGGCCAGGCCGGCATGGGCGTCGCCTATGAGCTCGACGCCATCGCCGCCTCGGTGATCGGCGGCACGTCGCTCACCGGCGGCGTCGGACGCATCACCGGCACCGTGATTGGCACCATCATTCTCGGCGTCATGACCTCGGGCTTCACGTTCCTCAGGATCGACGCCTACTACCAGGAGATCGTGAAGGGCGCGATCATCGTCGCCGCGGTGGTCATCGACCAGTACCGCCAGCGGAAGCGCCGCAAGGCCTAGGCCTTCTCAAACTCCTGCAGGAACGCGTCCAGCTCCGCAGGGGCGAGGTCGACAAGGTGCTTGCGCTCAGGGTAGCTCCCGGAGCGGATGTCCGCGGCGAGCTCCTTGAAGGCGGCGATCCGTTCCTGCTGCAGCCGGTCGTATTCGGCGGCGAAGTTGCGATAGATCTTCGCGTGCCTTGGCACGTGGCCGCGATTCTCGCCGAGCACGTCGCAGGCGAAGAGATACTGCGCGTCGCAGCCGGATCCCGCACCCATGGAGATCATGAACATCGCGGTCTTCGGCGCGATGGCGCTGGCGATCTGATACGGCACCACCTCGATCTCGGCGGCGAAGGCGCCGGCCGCTTCCAGTGCCTTCACCTGGCGCCAGACGAAGAGCGCCGTCTCCGCGGTCTTGCCGACCGCCTTGAAGCCGCCGGTCCAGGTCGCCTTCGAGGGAATAAGGCCGGTATGGCCGCAGACCGGGATGCCCTCATCGCGCAGCCGCCGGATGATCTCGAGGCTCGCCGCGCAATAGATCGCGTCGCCACCGTTGGTCAGCGCATGCCAGCCGGCGCGGACATGATCCTCCGCGGTGATGAAATGGCCCGGAGCCCTCCCCGGCATGGCGAAGACCGTCGGGCAGGCTTCGCGGAATTCCGGCCCCAGGATCTCGAACGGGATCGAGAGCATGTCGATGCCGGCCTTCTCGGCGGCCTCCGCTTCTTCCAGCGTCTCCACCCGCAGCATGGTCAATTGCCGCTTGCCCTTCAGGCTCAGCAGGTCGGCGACGGTCGGCCTCTTCTGGGGCATGGTTATCCTCTATGCGGCGAGCAGTGACTTCAGCTTGACGCCGGCATCGGCCAGCGCCGCGGCGTCTGGCGTTGCGCGCT
>DATKNM010000127.1:0-16356 GCA_035541335.1 Binatia bacterium | reverse complement strand
ATGACCACGGCGGCGCGGGCATCGCCGAGGAAGCCGGAGATCAGCGCCAGGGCCAGCAACAGGGCGTTCAGGGGATTCCGGGCACAGCTCCAGATCTCCCGGAGCACCGACGGCTTCCGTTCCCGGGTGACCAGGTTCGGTCCGCTGGTCGCCAGCCGCCGCTTCGCTTCATCGATGGCGAGGCCTGCGGCGTCGCTGTCGAGCTTGCGGCAGGCGGCATCGGCGGCGAGGCGGGTCAGCTCGAACAGCGGCGCGGCGGCGGAAGCAGACCGCGCCCGATGTCCGGGTCCGACGGCGCCGCCGCTGATGACGTCTTGTGCATTCATGGCGTGCGATTCAGTTTGACGCCTCGCTTTCGAGCATACTATTGCAGTGCAAGATCGGTCCCGCCGGTCGCATGAATTCTCTGTATCCGGATCCACCCATCCCGAAGGATGACGTCCATGGAGTATAGCCGATGTTGCGGCAGTCCTCTCCGGTCGCCGTCCAGGGCGCGCGTCGCGGCCTAAGCTTTTATGACATCGTCGCCGCAGCGCTGATCCTCGCCTGGATCCTGGCCTTCGCCGACTCCAGCCGGCACATGGCGCAGCCGCTTTCGGTCGAGAGTCAACCGATCTCGCTCTCGCCGTGGTGGCTGCCCCTCTATGCCTTGCGCTCGACCATGCGGATGCTGGCGGCGATGGTCGCCTCGCTGGTCTTCACCTTCGTCTTCGCCAGCCTGGCGGCGAAGAGCCGGCGCGCGGAATCGATCCTGGTGCCGATCCTGGACATCCTGCAATCGGTGCCGGTGCTGGGGTTCATCTCGGTGACGGTGACGGCCTTCATGGCGCTCGCCCCGGGCCACGCGCTGGGGGCGGAGCTGGCGGCGATCTTCGCGATCTTCACCAGCCAGGCCTGGAACATGGCCTTCAGCTTCTACCAGTCGCTGAAGACCATTCCCGAGGACTTGAAGGAGGCCGCCGCCAGCCTCCGCATGTCGGCCTGGATGCGGTTCTGCCGTCTCGAAGTGCCGTTCGCGGCGCCGGCCCTGATCTGGAACATGATGATGTCGATGTCGGGCGGCTGGTTCTTCGTGGTCGCCTGCGAGGCGATCAACGTGGGATCGACCAGCCTGGTGCTGCCCGGGATCGGCTCCTACATCGCGACCGCGATCACCGAGCGCAACCTGACTGCCATTCTCTGGGCGATCGGCATGATGCTGGTGGTCATCCTGGCCTATGACCAGCTGCTCTTTCGGCCGCTGGTGGCCTGGTCCTACCGCTTCCGCGGCGGCGAGGAGGACGAGACGCCGCAGCCGCGGCCCTGGATGCTGGACGTGCTGCGCCGCTCGAGCCTGGTGGCGATGGTGACCGAGCCGCTCGGCCGCGGCTTCGATTCCCTGGTGCGCGGGAGCCGCTTCCCGGAGGCGCATGCGCAGCCGCGCCGGGAACCGGACGAGCCGAGCCCGATCGGCGACAAGGTCTGGAACGCCGGCCTCGCGATGGTCGGTCTCGCCGGCGCGGTCTATTTCGGCCGCTATGTGCTCGAGGCTTTTCCCCTCGGCATGATCGCCGAGGCGTTCCTGCTCGGCCTGCCGACCCTGGTCCGGGTGCTGGTGCTGATCGCGCTGGCCAGCCTGATCTGGGTGCCGGTCGGCGTCCAGATCGGGCTCAATCCGCGGTTGGCGACGATCGTCCAGCCGGTGGCGCAGATGCTGGCGGCCTTCCCGGCGAACCTGCTGTTCCCGATCGCGGTCTCGATCATCGTCGCCTTCCGGCTCAACCACGATGTCTGGCTCTCGCCGCTGATGGTGCTCGGGACCCAGTGGTACATCCTCTTCAACGTGATCGCCGGCGCCGCGGCGATCCCGCGGGAACTGAAGGACGCCAGCGGCAACCTCCGGCTCAAGGGCTGGCAGTGGTGGCGGGATTTCGCGCTCCCCGCCGTCTTCCCGTATTATCTGACCGGCGCGATCACGGCGAGCGGCGGCTCGTGGAACGCGGCGATCGTCTCCGAATGGGTGAGCTGGGGCGACAGCCATCTCGCCGCCCACGGCATCGGCGCCTATATCGCGGAGGCGACCCAGGCCGGCGACATGGACCGCGTGGTGCTGGGGATCGTGGTGATGATCGTCTACGTCACCGGCCTCAATCGCCTGCTGTGGCGGCCGCTCTACGCTTTGGCCGAGCGCAAGTACCGGATGAACTGAGGGAGAGGAGGACGCAGCCATGGCCGGTGGAATCCATGTCGGCGAGCAGATCCTGGCGGTGCGCGGCGCCAAGAAGAGCTTCCGCCGCCCGAGCGGCGATCCCCTGGTGGTGCTGGAGAGCGTCGACCTCTCGCTCCGCGAGGGCGAGCTCGTGGGCCTGCTTGGCCGCTCCGGTTCCGGCAAGTCCACGCTGCTGCGGCTGATCGCCGGGCTCTCCAAGCCGAACGGCGGCACGGTCGAGTATCTCGGCCGCCAGGTCGCCGGCCCGCCCTCCGGCATCGCCATGGTGTTCCAGAGCTTCGCGCTCTTCCCCTGGCTGACCGTGCTGGAGAACGTGGAGATCGGCCTCGAGGCCATGGGGGTCGCACCGTCGGAGATGCGCAGCCGTGCGCTCCGCGCCATCGACATGATCGGCCTCGACGGCTACGAATCCGCCTTCCCGCGCGAGCTCTCCGGCGGCATGCGCCAGCGGGTCGGCTTCGCCCGGGCCGTGGTGACCCATCCCAACATTCTCTTGATGGACGAGCCCTTCTCGGCCTTGGACGTGCTGACCGCGGAGACGCTGCGCACCGACTTCCTCGATCTCTGGTCGGAGGGCCAGCTGCCGATCAAGGGCGTGATCCTGGTGACGCACAACATCGAGGAGGCGGTGCAGATGTGCGACCGCATCCTGCTCTTCGCCAGCAATCCGGGAAGGATCATGCTGGAGCTGAAGATCGACCTGCCGCATCCCCGGAATCGCCAGGACCCGATGTTCCGGGCCCTGGTGGAGCGGATCTATGTGGCGATGACCGCGCGGCAGGCGACGGCCGCGACCCTCGGCCGGGCCGAGAAATTCCCCGGCACCGGCATCGCCACCATCCTGCCCAGGGTCTCTACCAACCTCTTCGCCGGCATGACCGAGGCGGTAGCGCAGCCGCCCTATTCGGGGCGCGCCGACCTGCCGGAGATCGCGGCGCAATTGCAGCTGGAGATCGACGAGCTCTTCCCGGTGGCGGAAACCCTGCAGATGCTGCGCCTGGCCGAGCTCGAAGGCGGCGATATCCGTTTGACCGATGCCGGCCGGCGCTTCGCCGAGTCCGAGATCACCGAGAAGAAGCGGATCTTCGCCCAGCACCTGCTCGCCTACCAGCCCCTGGCGTCGCATATCCGGCGGGTGCTGGACGAGCGGCCGAACCACGAGGCGCCGAAGAGCCGGTTCAGCGACGAGCTCGAGGACCACATGACCCCGGAGGCCGCCGAAGCGACGCTGCGGAGCATCATCAACTGGGGCCGCTTCGCCGAGATCTTCGCCTATGACGACGACGAGCAGCGCTTCACGCTGGAGAACCCGACTTGAGCTTAGGGGGAGAAGGCCATGAGCTACGACATGAACAACATCTTCGCCAAGATCATCCGCGGCGAGATTCCCTGCGACAAGGTCTATGAGGACGACCACGTGCTCGCCTTCAAGGACATCCGCCCGCAGGCCAAGTCCCATGCCCTGGTGATCCCGAAGGGGCCCTACGTCTCGGCCCAGGACTTCTCGGAGAAGGCCTCCGACGCGGAGATCGTCGCCTTGAACCGTGCCATCGCCAAGGTGGCGAAGAGCCTTGGACTTGCGGTCACCGGCTATCGCCTGATCGCCAATACCGGGGCCGACGGGCGGCAGGAGGTGCCGCATTATCACGTGCACATCCTCGGCGGCCAGAACATGGGCCGGATGGTCAGCCTGCCCTAGGGGATTTCCTCACAGCTGATGTGAGGAAACCGCGGTTGCGGCTCGGCGCGGCGGTTTGCGATCTTGCGCGCGCCGCAGCGGCTGGAACAAGGCGGGGGAGAGGGGCGATGCACAGGCTCTACGACAGCGCGATCTCGGGCAATGCCTACAAGGTGCGGTTGCTGCTGCATCATCTCGGCGTTCCGTTCGAGAGGATCGAGATGAACGTCGATGACGGCTCGACCCGGACCCCGGAATTCCTGAAGGTCAACCCGAACGGCAAAGTCCCGGCGCTGCAATTCCCCGACGGGCGCGTGCTCTTCGAATCGAACGCGATCATGTTCTATCTGGCACAGGGCACGAAGTATTGGCCGGCCGACCGCTGGGCGCAGGGCCAGGCGATGCAGTGGATGTGCTTCGAGCAGTACAGCCACGAGCCGACCATCGCGGTGGTGCGGCACTGGGTGGCCCATCTCGGCAAGACGCCGGCCAACGAGCCGCTGCTCCCGGGGAAGATCGCCGGCGGCGAGCGTGCGCTCGGCGTGATGGAGGGACACCTGAAGGCGCATCGCTGGTTCGCCGGCGACGCCTATTCGATCGCCGACATCGCGCTCTACGCCTACACCCATGTCGCCCATGAGGGCGGCTTCGATCTCGGGCGCTATCCCGCGATCCGCGACTGGCTCGCCAGGGTCTCGGCCCAGCCGGGGCACGTCGCCATCACGGCGTGACGCGCTATTGATCGAGCCGCTTGTAGTTCACCAGGATGGTGGCGCTGCGGGCGAACAGGATGCAGTCATCGACGCCACCCAGGCGCTGGCAGTCATCGATCGCCTTCTTGCCGATGTTTTCGAACATGCACTTGGTGCCCGGGCAGTAATAGGCGGAGTAGCTGACGGCGACGTCGTCCTTGACGCCGACCACCATCAGGCCCTTGTTGACCCCGCTGATCTTGGTCACATAGTCCTCGTACCAGCCCCAGACCTCCTTCGGGACCATGACGGTCTTGCCTTTGCCCTCGGCATAATCGCCGCTCAGCGAAGACGCGCACGCAGACAGCAGCAGCGCCGACATGGCGACCGCCAACACCTTCTTGAACATGAAATCCCCACGCGAATTGCCCTAAACACGACTCTACCGCGGGCTGTTGCCCGGGTTCAAGCGGTATAGGGTCCTAACGCGTGTTCGCCCGTTGAGACGATTCACGCCCGGGTAGAGGAGAAGATCAGCTTCAATCCGAGCGCCGCCATGACGGCGCCGGCGGAGCGGTCCACCCAGGCCTTCCAGCGGAGATAGGCCGCGCGGGGGCGGGCGAGGGAGAAGACCGAGGCGACGATCGTGTACCAGCCGGTCTCGATGGTCATGATCACCGGCGGGAGGACGAAGGTGGCCCAAAGCGGCAGCGCAGCAGGCAGCAGCGCGAAGACGCTGCCGTAGAAGACCAAGGTCTTCGGGTTGCTGAGCTGGGTCGCGAGGCCGAGCAGGAAGCTCCGCCGGAGCTGCGATCGGCCGGCTTCGTCGGTCGCGGCCACCAGTGGCTGCTTGGCCCCCATCCACATCCGTGCCGCGAGATAGAGCAGGTAGGCCCCGCCCGCGAGCTTGAAGCCGAGATAGAGCATCGGCGCCGCGCTGAAGATCGCGCGCATGCCGAGCAGAGCGAGGCTGCAGAAGATGACGCCGCCCACGCCCATCCCGAAGGCGGCGGCGATGCCGTCCCGTCGCGAGCGGGCGAGGGCGGTGCGCATTACCATGACGAAGCTGGGGCCGGGGCTGGCGGCACCGACGGCGATGGCGCCCGCAATGGCGAGGACGGCGAGAAGCGGCGACATGACGACCCCCCGAAGTGCGGCTCGTGCCTAGGTCTTCGGCCTACTTATAAGGATCGGCCGCGTCGCGCAACCCGTCGCCCATGAAGTTGAAGGCGAGCACCACCAGGACCACCGGCGCCATCGGCAGCATCAGCCAGGGATAGAGCGCCACCACCTGGATGTTCTGGGCCTCGTTCAAGAGCACGCCCCAGGAGACGATCGGCGCGCGGATACCGAGGCCGAGGAAGGAGAGTGCGGTCTCGCCGAGGATCATGCCGGGAATGGCGAGCGTCGCCGAGGCGATCAGATGGCTCATGAAGCTCGGCATCAGGTGGCGGAAGATGATGCGGCCGGGGCTGGCGCCCATCAGCTCGGCGGCGACGCAGAAGTCTTCCTCGCGCAGCGACAGCAGCCGCGAGCGCACAGCGCGGGCAAGCCCGGTCCAGTCGATCAGCCCGAGGATGATGGTGATGCCGAAATAGATCAGCAGCGGCGACCAGGTAACCGGCAGGATCGCGGACAAGGCGAGCCAGAGCGGCAGATGCGGGATCGAGCGCAGGATCTCGATCGCGCGCTGCACCAGGTCGTCGATCCAGCCGCCGTAATAGCCGGCGAGCCCGCCGAGCAGGATCCCGAGCACGAAGCTGACCGTGACGCCGACCAGGCCGATCGTCAGCGAGATGCGCATGCCGTAGAGGATGCGCGAGAACATGTCCCGCCCCAGCCGGTCCGAGCCCAGCAGGAACAGCGTGCCGCCGTTCGGCTGGCAGAAGAGATGCGTCTCGCCCTGGATCAAGCCCCAGAAGGAGTAGGAATCGCCGCGGCAGAAGAAGCGGATCTTCTCCGGCTTCTCCGGATTGGGCGTGTAGATGCGCTTCAGGGTCTCCATGTCGAGCCGGTAGTCGTAGGCATAGACGAAGGGTCCGATGAACTCGCCCTTGTCGAACAGATGGACCCGCTGCGGCGGTGCGAAGATGAAGTCCACGTTCCGCGAATGCAGCCCGTAGGGCGCCAGGAACTCGACGAACAGGATCGACGCGTACATGACGGCGAGCACCCAGGCCGCAGCGACGGCGAGGCGGTGCTTCTTGAAGCGCAGCCACATCATCCGCCATTGCGAGGCGAGGAACAGCTTCTCCTGCTCCGGCGACACCTCCTCGACCGAATAGGGATCGAAGGGGTCCGGCGAGACGAAATGCTTCAGCGGCTGCGGGTCGGCATTCATCTCGATCATTTCCCGCTTCCCGCGCCGAAGCGGATGCGGGGATCGAGCATGGCGAGCGCCAGGTCGGAGATGAAGATGCCGATCACGGTCAGGAACGCCATGAACATCAGGAAGGACCCGGCGAGGTACATGTCCTGCGAGCGCAGCGATTCCAGCAGCATCGGCCCGCTGATCGGCAGCGACATGACGACCGACACGACGACCGAACCGGAGATCAGCTCCGGCAGCAGGCTGCCGATGTCGGCGATGAAGGGATTGAGCGAGATGCGCAGCGGATACTTCACCAGCAGCCGGAAGGGCGGCAGGCCCTTGGCGCGGCCGGTGACGACGTACTGCTTGCTGAGCTCGTCGAGGAGATTGGCGCGCAGCCGCCGGATCATGCCAGCGGTGCCCGGCAGGCCGATCACGATCACCGGGATCCACATGTGCTGCAGCACCGAGGCGAATTTACCCCAGCTCATCGGCTGGTCCATGTATTGCGGATCGACCAGGCCGCCGATCGAGGTGCCGAACCAGATGTTGGCGAAATAGAGCAGGATCAGCGCGATCAGGAAGCTCGGCGTCGCAAGCCCGATATAGCCGAAGAAAGTGAAGAGATAGTCGAAGAAGCTGTACTGGTGAGTCGCGGAATAGACCGCGATCGGAAACGACACCAGCCAGACGAACAGCGTGCATGCGAGCGAGATGATGACGGTGAGGGTGAGGCGGCTGCCGACCACCACCGAGACGGGCTGGTTGTATTCGAAGGAATAGCCCATGTCGCCGAAGATCAGCCCGCCGTGCTCATGACGGAGCCCGTCCCACTCGCCGAACATCCAATGCAGGTATTGGAGGTAGAACGGCTGGTCGAGCCCATAGGTGTGACGCAGGAAGTCGATCTTCTCCTGGTCCACGTTCTCGCCGCGCGACTGCTGTTCGGCGATCATGGTCTCGAGATAGTCGCCCGGCGGCGCCTGGATGATGGCGAAGACCAGGAAACTGATCACCAGCAGCGTCGGCACCATCACGAACAGGCGCTGAATCAGGTAACGAAGCATTCAGTCTCCCCAACCGCACCGGCCGCGTGCCGGCGGTCCTTCAATCCGTTTTCGCCTCGGTCTCGGGATCTCGTCCCCGCCTGCACCTCGGCCGAACCCTAATCCTTCGGCAGCGGGCTCAATGGACCCGGCTGATCGAGCCAGAAGGTATCCGGCTTGTAGACGCCGAAGCAGGCGCCCGGTTCCCAGGCCCAGATTCCATCGGTCGGCACGTTCTCCAGGTTGCGCGACACCACGACGGGCTGGGGGACGGCCGCGACGATGCCGATCGTATAGACTTGATCGGCCCACAGCGCCAGGATCTGCGTCCAGATCGCGGCCCGCGTGGCAGTGTCTCCCGCATAGCGCCACTTTCCCAGGAGATCCTCCAGCTGCCTCGCCTCCGGCAGGTCGATGTCCTGGCCGTCTTCGCCGCCGGTCTCGATGTACTGGCCCCATTTCGGCCACATGTACTGCTGCTGGGTGAACGGGGTGAACTCCTTGGGCGTCATGTCGGCCGAGGGGAAGCCGTTGTCGATGCCGGCCGAGATCGCCATCTGGGTGTCGCCGGCGAAGATGCGGTTGCGCAGGACCTCGATCTGCGAGGGCTTGGCGAAGAGATCGACGCCGATCGAGTGCCAGGTGTCCTTGATCAGCTCCAGGACGTCGCTTTCCTCGGTGGAATCCCCGCCCATCTCGACGACCAGGACCACCGGCCGCCCGTCCTTCAGGAGGCGGATGCCGTTTTCATTGCGCTTGGTCAATCCCATCTGGTCCAGGAGCCGGTTGGCGAGCACCGGGTCGAATTGCGACCAGGCGCCGCGATAGTCCTGCTTGTAGAGCGGACTGGCCGGCAGCACGGTGTTGGCGCCCTCGCTGCCGAGGCCGAAATAGATCGCCTGGTTGATCTCGTGCCGATCGATCCCGAGCGAGAGCGCGCGTCGGAACCGGGCGTCGCGCATCACCTCGCGCCAGACCTCGTCGTTGGTGTTGAGGTTGGGATAGAGCGCGATGTTGCTGCCGCGGCCGTCGCGCCAGAGCCGGACCCAATACTTGCCGCGCTTCTCGCCGACCTTGAGGAAGGTGTAGTTGTCGAACCGGATGAAGCGCGCCTGCAGGTCGGTCTCGCCGGCGCCGGCCTTGGTCGGAATCAGCTTCGAGTCCACGATATCGACCACGACCTGGTCGAGATAGGGCAACTGCCGGCCCTGCTGATCGACCCGGTAGTAATAGGGATTGCGGGTAAACACGAAGCGCTGCGCCGGCGGCTTGACCCGCATCACCCATGGATCGAGCGTCGGGAGCTTCGGGTTCTCGTTACGTCCGACGCGGCCCATCTTGTTGTGCAGCGCCGCCCAGTTCGGCTGGCCCTTGTCCTTCACCTGCTCGGCGAGCTTGTCCGGGTTCGCGTACTTGGCGTGGAACTTCTTCATGTAGTGCGCCGGCATGAAGATCCAGAGCGGCGCCGCCTCGGCCAGCGCCGGCAGGAAGTCGGCATTGGGATCGTCCCAGGAGTAGCGCACGGTGGTCTCGTCGGGAAACTCGACCTTGGGCGGCTTGCCGTTGACGATCAGCACTTTCGGCGGGCCGACCGGAGAGAGGTCCTTGTTGTTCGCGACGTCTTCCCACCAGTAGCGGAAGTCGTCGCTGGTGAAAGGCTGGCCGTCGGACCACTTCATGCCCTTGCGGAGGTGCAGGGTGAAGACCCTGTCGCCCTTGTCCTCGAAGCTTTCCAGGATGTCAGGGACCAGCTTGTAGGACTGGTCGTAGCCGACCAGGCGCGCATAGGAGTAGGAGGAGATGTAGCGGGTGTCACGGGCGCTGGAGAGCAGGGTGTGCAGTTCGCCCCCGTACTGCCCGAGCTTCTCCATCGTCGCCACCGCCGGATGCTCCGGCAGGCGCTCGGCAACCGGCGGCAGATCACCCTTCTGCTCGGCCTCGGCGAAGAACGGCGGGCTGACATAGGTGATGGCCGGCGCGGTCGCCGCGGTCTGAGCGGTGGCCGTGCCCGTCGCGGCCGAGGTCTGGTCGGCGATGGCCGGCGCCACGGCGCCAAGATGCACCGCGGCGATCAGCGCGGCTGTCAGGATGGTCGCCCTTGTGCGGGGTCGGAGGCGCTTCATGCGGCGCTCCGGATGCTGATGGCGGCACGCACCCAGTGGTCGTCGCCGATATCGACCAGGGCCGGGTGGTTGTCGGAGTCGATGGTGAAGGGCGCCGGCCAGGAGGAGGGGACGGAGGCCTTGCCGCCCATCAGCTTGGCGAAGTCCAACCGACGGGTCAGCGACGGATCCGGCACCGCGGCCAGCAATGCCTTGGTGTAGGGATGAACCGGGTTGCGGAACAGGCTGGCGGCCGGCGCCAGCTCGACGACGCGCCCCGCGCACATCACCATGATGCGGTCGGCGACGTAGTCGACCACCGCGAGATTGTGCGAGACGAAGATGTAGGTGAGCCCGAGACGCTGCTGCAGGTCCTTCAAGAGGTTGAGGATCTGCGCCTGGATCGAGACGTCGAGCGCCGAGACCGGCTCGTCGCAGATCAGGAGCTCGGGCTTCAGCGCCAGCGCGCGGGCGATGCCGATCCGCTGCCGCTGGCCGCCGGAGAAGCTGTGCGGATAGCGCCGGAGGTGCTTCACGTTCAAGCCGACCAGCGCCATCAGCTCCTTCACCATCTCGATCCGTTCCTTCGGCGATCCCACGTTGTGGATCACCAGGGGCTCGCTGATGACGTCGAGCACGGTCATGCGCGGGTTGAGCGACGCGAACGGGTCCTGGAACACGAACTGGATACGCTTGCGGAAATCGCTCAAGGGCCGGCCGGAGAGCCTGAGCACATCGACGATGCGGCCGTGATCGTTGTAGCGGATCGTGCCGGAATCGGGATCGATCGCCCGCATGATCAGCTTCGAGAGCGTGGTCTTGCCGCAGCCGGATTCGCCGACCAGCCCCAGGCATTCGCCGCGCTTCACCTCGAAGCCGACGTCATCGACCGCGTGGACCCGGGCCTCGCCGCCGCCGAACCAGGAGGACTTGCGGATCCGGTAGCTCTTCGAGAGTCCCTGGATCTCCAGCAGCGGCGGTTCGTTGGACGAAGTCCCGTGCGACGGAGCGACCGGCGGCGCGGCGGTCTTCGCCTCGGCGAACATGCCGGTCGGCTTCGACTTGATCTCGCGGATGGGCGTCAGGCGCTCACCCGGCTCCATGCCGAAGCGCGGCACTGCCTTCAGGAGTGCGCGCAGATAGGGATGGCGCGGCTCGGTGAAGATCTCCTGCGCAATTCCCGCCTCGGTGACCTGGCCGTGATACATGACCACGACCTCGTCGGCCATGTTGGCGACGACGCCGAGATCGTGGGTGATCATCAGCATCGCCATGCCGAGCTCGGCCTTCAGGTCCGACATCAGCTTCAGGATCTGGGCCTGGATCGTCACGTCGAGCGCCGTCGTCGGCTCGTCGGCGATCAGGAGCGCCGGGCGGCAGACCAGCGCCATGGCGATCATCGCCCGTTGCCGGAGGCCGCCGGAAAGCTCGAACGGGTAGGTCTTCAGCGCCCGCGCGGGATCCGGAAAGCCGGTCAGGCGCAGCATCTCGACGACCGCGGCCATGCCCTCGGCCGGGCTGACCTTGCGGTGGAGATGCAGCGCCTCGCAGATCTGGTCGCCGACGGTGTGGACCGGCGAGAGCGAGGTCATCGGCTCCTGGAAGATGATCGAGATCGAGGCGCCGCGCAGCCGCTGCATCACCGGGCCGTTGCGCGGCTGCTTTGTGATGTCGATCACGCCGCCGCCGCGGGCCTGGTCGTCGAACAGGATCTCGCCGGCGGTGATCTCGGCCACCTTGGGCAGGATGCCCATGATGGCCTGGGCGCAGACCGACTTGCCGGAGCCGGATTCGCCGACCAGCGCCACGGTCTTGCCGCGCGGTACTCGGAAGGAGACGCCGCGGACCGCCGGGATGACGATCCCGTCCAGGGTAAAATCGACCTTGAGGTCTCGGACCGTGAGAAGGTTGCCGGTGAGGGGGCTGGGCGCGGGGGCAATGCCTGCCGGAAGGTTTCCGGGTCCTGTCACGCGTCCGCCTTGACGCCGATGGCGCTCATGTTCTCGACGGTGATCTGGTCCAGCGCGACATTGGCCTCCTTGGCCGCATGGGCGGCGCGGGCGACGATCGCCGTGAAATGCGGCAGGCTGGATTCCAGCTCGATGCGGTGCCCGCCCGATTTCAACGTCAGCGTCATCCAGCCGTCCTTCCGCTTGCGCTTGGTCGAATAGTAGCGCAGTTCCATCCGGTCGAGCCCGTTCCAGGCGATGGCCTTCTGGGGCCAGGGCCCGCTTTTCAACCCGTCCTCGTCAAACCGGATCCGGCTGACATGCCGCAGTGCGGTATGGCCGATCCAGACCAGGAACAGCACCGCGAAACCGAGGATCACCCAGAAGATCGGCGTATCCGTGCCGATCGACTCCAAGATCACAACGGCGATGCCGAGCCCGAGGATGCCCCGCAAGTAGTCGAAGACCAGGCTGCTGAGTGGGTATCGAAGCTCGACCATTCTATCCGAACTAGTCCTGAATAAGCCCTCAACCGAACGCGACGACCGGGTCGAGCAGGCGCGCCGCCGGTTGTTTCAAAAGGAAATCTCGCAGTTTCTCGAGAAATCGCCAAGTGGCCGGATCATGAACAAGGTGGTGGGTGAGTAGTCCCGTCGGCTCATTGGGTTCGACCTGGCCCAGCCGGCGGTTCTCGAGATGGCCGGCCAGCAGCGCCAGGCAGGGGCTTTCCCCCAGGAATCCCCGATTTCCCCGCCAATCGATGACATCGACATGGGTGTTGACCAGCTTCAGCCCGGCGACCCATTCCGCGGGACGGGGCAGGTAGCGGGAGAGGCCGCGATAGCCGAGGGATTGCAGTCTTGCGACGGCGCTGCCGCCGATGCGGTTCCAGGGCGGCGTCAGCACCGGCAGCAGCCGGTCGCCGAAGGC
Source organism: Binatia bacterium (assembly GCA_035541335.1). Lineage (GTDB taxonomy): Bacteria > Pseudomonadota > Alphaproteobacteria > Dongiales > Dongiaceae > Dongia. Next base: position 3,439 of record DATKNM010000127.1, on the reverse strand, counting down.
CATGCGCAGCCGGTCCATGCCCGCGGTCAGGTCCGCCGTGACGGCGCCGCCGTCGCGACTGTCGGGAAACTCGCTTTTCCGCTCCTTGGCCTGCGCGTGGTTCATATGGGCAAAGCCGTGCTGCAGGACCCTGACGTCGGGCCGGCCGGCGAGGGCGGGGGCGAGGCTGGGCTGGAGACCGCTCGGGATCACCGCCAGGGCGATCGGGCCATGGCTGATCTCGAGCAGGGTCCGCAGCGCCGCGGTGTCCTCGACCGCGTCGTCGTCACGCCACCACCAGGTCGCCGCGCGTCCGGCCTTGCCCCAGGCGTCGCATTCCCGCGCGAGATCGTCCCAGTCGGTCGTCGGGGTGGTGATCGGGTCGGTCACCGGCGCGCCTCGATGGACTGAAGAATGAGCTCGGCCGTGCGCGCAGCGCCGGCGAGGTCGATGGCGAGGACCGGCGGCGGGGTCGCGGCATCGATGGCGGCGGCGAGACGCTGCGGCGTGAGCGTGCCTTGCGGCAGCAGGTGGAGCAGGCCTTTGTCCGCCAGCAGTCTCGCACGATCGGTCTGCTCGCTCTCCTCGCCCTCGGCGAAGGGCACGATCACCGCCGGCGTGCGCGTCGCCAGGATCTCCAGCACGGTGTTGTATCCGCCCTGCGAGACCGAGACGCGGCAGCGGCCGAGCAGATCGGTGAAGTCGCTGCGGAAACGTTCCAGCACCAGGCCTTGCTGGCGCGCGGCCGCTTCGGCGAGCTCCGCCGCCTCGGCTTCCGGAAGATTGCCGCCGGTGATCAGGCGCCAGGGGCGTCGGCCCTCGCGTGAGAGCGGTCGCGCGGCGATTGCCGCCTTGAGCAGCGCAAATCCTACCGCGCCGCCGCCGGCCGAGATCAGGACCTCCCCATTCGCGCGGTCGGCGGCGCCGGCAACGATGCTGCGATCGGTCACGTAGCCGGTGTAGCGGATCCGATCGGCGATTGCGGGCGTCTGCGGGAAGGTCTCATCGAAGCGGATCAGGTTGGGGTCGCCATGCACCAGCACGAGGTCGTAGCAGCGCCGCACCAGCGCGGCGATCTCCTCGGCCCGGCCGGGCTTCGCCTTGTTGACCAGGATGTCGCGCACCGACGACGCGATCACCGGCGGCTTCGCGCAGGCCTTCGCTGCCTCCAGCAGCGGCAGAAGCTCGAAGCGGAACGCACGGCGGCCGAAGGGATACATCTCGGTCACCACCGCGTCGGGCGCGGTCTCGGTAAGGAGCCGCAGCAGCACATCGCGTCGCCGTGCTTGCCACGCGTCATCGATGGGCCGTCCCGCTTCGTCGAGCACCTGGGAGAAGTGGACATCCGCCGCGCGCGCCGTCGGCAGCCGCGTCACGACGACGCCCTCGCGCGCGATCGCGTCTTCCACCTGTGGCACCGGAACGCCGCCGCTCGCCAGCACCACATGCACACCGCGGGCCCTCAGCGCGCCTGCGATCGCCGCCGCCCGCTTCAAATGCCCGATGCCCAAGAGATGCTGGACATGGATGAGGACGGTGGGAGTCATAGCGGTACATTCATCCGCTCGATGGACGGCGTACCATCGGGCGCGAGGGCGAACAGGTGCGCGCAATCCGGGCGGAGCTTCGCCGGGGCCTTGCCGAGCAGCGTCCAGCCGGTGGCGAGGGAGAGCAGCGCGCGCAGCACCGCCTTGTGGGTGACGACCAGCGTCGGCGCGCCTGCGGCCGCGATCTCCTGCAGCAGCGGGCGGATGCGAGCCTGCACGTCGCGGGGAGATTCGCCGTTGGGTGCGCGGAAGTCGAGCCCGAGGCGCTCGCGGGATTCCGCGTCGCCGCCGGGCGCGTCACGCAAGGCGACCAGAGACTGACCCTCCCAGTCGCCGAAGCTCATCTCGATGAGCCGCGGATCGATCGCGATCTCGCGTCCGGGAAACAGCAGCGCCGCCGTCTCGCGTGCCCGGCGCAGCGGGCTCGCGATCAGGCGGTAGTCCTTCCAGAGGGGATCCGGCCGCCAGAGCCGCGCCGTTGCCTCGCCGTCGGCTCCGAGCGGCACGTCGCTGCGGCCTTGCAGGCGGTGGGCGCGATTCCACTCCGTCGGCGCGTGGCGGATCGCGACCAGCGGCACTGTCGTCACCGGGCGATCTTTCGGGCGATGGCCGTCTGCAGAATGGTCGCCGCCACCGCGATGTCGTGCTGCTTCAGCGCCTTCGCCCGCGCCGCGCGGCCGATCGCGGCGAGATCGGCATCGAGGGCGAAGTCGATGTCGGCGCAGAAGCCGGTTGAGTCGCCGGGTTTCGAGAGCCAGCCCGTCTTGCCGTCGGCGATGATGGAGGGCACGCCGCCCCAGGCGCCGGCCACCGCCGGGAGGCCGCAGGCCTGGGCCTCGAGCAGCGCCATGCCGAAGGCCTCGTTGACCGCCGGCCAGACCAAGAGATCGCTGGCGACATAGGCATCGCGCAGCCGCGCCAGCGGCAGGACGCCGAGCAGGAACACGCCGCCGGCCATCGGTTTCATGGCGCGGGCCACATCGGCGCGCGCTTCGCCGTCGCCGGCGATCAACAACTGCCAGCGCCGATCGAGATGCTGCAGCGCCCCGGCGAGCTCGCGATAGGAGGCGAGCTTGTCGCCCTTGCGCATCATGCCGACCGCCAGCAGCCAGGGCTGGTCGGCGTCGATGCCATGGGCGCGGGCGAGGGTCGCGCGGGCCCTGGCGCGGTCCGGCAGGTCAGCCGTGAAGCGCGCGAGATCGAGGAACGGCGGGAGATCGATCAACCGGCGCTTGCCGACCAGCGGCGTGAGGCATTCGCGGTCGATGGGATTGAGGCAGAAGATCGCATCGGCGCGGCGGATCGCCGCTTCGGCCCCGGCATGGCTGAAGGCATAGGCGCCTTCTGCGCGCTTCGGTGCGTGGCTGGCCTCCGCGAGGAAATAGGGGATGCCGAGCGCTTCCGCGACCTTCGGTCCGATCCAGTCCACCGCCTTGTAGTAGAGGTGGTAGGAGAACCAGGCCTGCGGCCGGGCGCGCTTCGGGCGGGCGCGGTACTTGGCGATGAGGCGCCGCGCCGCGGCCTCGCCCTTGGCGGCCAAGGCGCGCTGCTCCGCTTCGTCGGGCCCCGCCAGCCGGGCGCGGATCCGGCTCGCGATCTCGACCTCGGCGCCGGCGCGCTTCAGCGCCGCGATCAGCAAGCGGGCCACCGTGCGGTCGCCGGAGGGCACTGGATGATCGGGCGGCTTCAGGGGCGCGTAGAAGGCGATTCGCATGATGGGCCGAGCTTAGCGCAAGTCGGCGCGGAAGCGGCGCTCGAGATCGGCAATGCCGCGCTCGGCGGCGAACAGGCGCCGCACCCGTTGGAAACCCGCCTCTGTGTAACGATCGCGCAGGGCGGGGTCGCGCAGCAGGGTTGCGATCGCCGCCGCCAGTGCCGGGGCATCGTCCGGCGCCACCAGCGCGCCGGTCTCG
>DATKNM010000126.1:0-2919 GCA_035541335.1 Binatia bacterium | reverse complement strand
CTACTTCCTGAAGAAGGCCGCGAAGATCGAGAAGGGCTCGCAGACCACCGGCCGCGGCTTCGTCGGCAAGGTGACCATGGCGCAGTGCCGCGAGATCGCGAAGCAGAAGATGGCCGATTTGAACGCGCACGACCTCGACGCTGCGGCGGAGATGATCAAGGGCTCCGCGCGCTCGATGGGCCTGCAGGTGGTGGAGGGCTGATCATGACCGGCAAGCGCATGAAGAACGCCCTGAAGAGCATCGACCGCGCCAAGTTCTATCCGGTCGAAGAGGCCGTGAAGATGATCAAGGAGCGCGCGAAGGCGAAGTTCGACGAGACCATCGAGATGGCCTTCAACCTCGGCATCGACCCGAAGCATTCCGACCAGAATGTCCGTGGGGTTATTTCCCTGCCGCACGGTACCGGCAAGTCGGTCCGGGTCGCGGTCTTCGCCAAGGGCGACAAGGCGGAAGCCGCCAAGAAGGCCGGTGCCGACCTGGTCGGCGCCGATGACCTTGCAGAAAAGGTCCAGGCGGGCCAAATGGACTTCGATCGTGTGATCGCCTCTCCGGACATGATGGTCCTGGTCGGCAAGCTCGGTAAGGTCCTCGGCCCCCGCGGCCTGATGCCGAACCCGAAGCTTGGCACCGTCACGAACGACGTCGCCGAGGCCGTGAAGGCGGCCAAGGGCGGCCAGGTCGAATACCGCGCCGAGAAGGCGGGCATCGTCCATGCCGGCGTCGGCAAGGCGAGCTTCAGCGAGCAGGCGCTGGTCGAGAACGTGAAGGCCCTCTTTAACGCGATCAACCGCGCGAAGCCGGCCGGTGCGAAGGGCACCTACATCAAGAAGGTGTCCCTCTCCTCGACCATGGGCCCCGGCGTGAAGCTGGACGTCGCCTCGATGGGCGGCGCGGCCCCCGCGGCGGAGTGAAGTGATGTGAGAGATTCCGCCGCCTTCCGATAGGGAAGCGGCGGATCGGCGGGCTCTTCGGATCCCGCCGCCCTGTCCGAGACTGCTGGTCCTCTCCCGGGTTTTCCTAGGGCGAGGGTAATGGGTCTGCTGGAGACCCGCCTGCAATAGACAGGAGTTGAAGCGATTTCGCCGATGACCCGGCCGATTGGGAATTCGACGAGACGCGGCTTGAACTTCTGGGACAGGCAAGCCGGACTTTCCGGGACTGCCTTCGACACGAGGTCGGTTCCGGGAGGTCCAATCGTAACCGGTTCGGGTGCCATCAGGTTCCCGGACCATGTATCGGAGACGAACAGTGGACCGTTCTGGCAAACAGAAACTGGTGTCCGAGATCAAGGAGACGATCGGCGAGGCGCAGCTGGTGGTGATCACCCAGCAAAGCGGCCTGACCGTCGCCGAGGTCAGCGATCTGCGTCGCAAGATGCGGGCCGCGGGTGCCGGCTACAAGGTGGCCAAGAATCGGCTGGCACAGCTCGCTCTGAAGGGCACGAAGTACGAAGGTCTTGAGAAGCTGCTGAAGGGTCCGACGGCGATCGCTTATTCGTCGGATCCGGTGGCCGCCGCCAAGGTCGCCGTCACTTTCGCCAACAGCAACGAGAAGCTCAAGATCGTCGGCGGCTCCATGGGCACCGACGTGATGGGGCCGGACGCGGTCAAGGCCTTGGCCACGCTCCCCAGCCTCGACGAGCTTCGCGCCAAGCTGCTCGGCATGCTGCAGACCCCGGCGACTCGCGTCGCCTCGGTGCTGCAGGCACCCGCCGGCCAGCTGGCACGTGTCTTTGGCGCCTATGCCAAGAAGGGCGAAGCCTAATCGGCCGATCCCGAGCAGAAGAAGTTCAAACCCGTTAGTCGAAGTTAGGAGAATACAATGGCTGATCTGCAGAAGTTGGTGGACGAGCTCTCGAAGCTGACCGTCCTCGAGGCCGCCGAGCTCTCGAAGAAGCTCGAAGAGGCTTGGGGCGTCTCGGCCGCGGCTCCGGTCGCGGTTGCGGCGGCGGGCGGCGGCGGCGGCGCTGCCGCGGCTGTCGAAGAGAAGACCGAGTTCACCGTCGTGCTGGTCGATGGCGGCGAGAAGAAGATCAACGTCATCAAGGAAGTGCGCGCGATCACCGGCCTCGGCCTCAAGGAGGCCAAGGACCTGGTCGAGGGCGCGCCGAAGCCCGTGAAGGAAGGCGTCAACAAGCAGGAAGCCGCCGACCTGAAGAAGAAGCTGGAAGACGCCGGCGCCAAGGTCGAGCTGAAGTAAGCCCGATTGCCGGCCTATCCGGGCCGCTGAGGTGGGGGAAGCGCCGGCCGCAAGGCTCGGCGCTTCCACGCCTTTCTAAGCAGGTCCGGAAACGGGCGATTTCCGCCCGACGTGACGCCCCGATCGGCGTCGATTGCTGAACGATCGGAACGGCCGCCGCGGCCGCCCGGATGGAAATGTCCGAAGGGAAACACGGCACTTGGCGTTCGAGATCGGGCGCGAACTGACGCGAGGAATGCGATGAACAAATCCTTTACCGGCCGCAAGCGAATCCGCAGGACTTTCGGGCGTATCTCCGAAATCACCACCATGCCGAACCTGATCGAGGTGCAGAAAAGCTCCTACGACCAGTTTCTGCAGATCGGTGTCCCCGCGGAGCAGCGGCAGAGTATCGGTCTTCAGGAGGTGTTCCGCTCGGTGTTCCCGATCCGCGACTTCTCGGAGAAGGCGGAGCTGCAGTTCGTGCGCTACGAGCTCGAGGAGCCGAAGTACGACGTCGAGGAATGCCAGCAGCGCGGCATGACCTTCGCGGCGCCCCTGAAGGTGACCCTGCGCCTCGTCGTCTGGGACACCGACGAGGAGACCGGCGCGCGCTCGATCCGCGACATCAAGGAGCAGGACGTCTACATGGGCGACATGCCCCTGATGACCCGCTCCGGCACCTTCGTCGTCGCCGGCACCGAGCGCGTGGTGGTCTCGCAGATGCACCGCTCGCCGGG